>JAUXXY010000268.1 GCA_030684735.1 Bacteroidales bacterium
GTAATAACCCTGACAGGTTTGAAGCCCTGTCAGGGTTAATGCGGTACAAAAAGTTTGCCTCATAATAAATTTCCAATTCAAAAGGCAGCCGTGCCTGCAATCCCTGAAATGTAGAAGCTTGTTTCAGGTATTCGTAGTATCTGTAATCGGTTCCCAACTCGTTGCGAATGGCACGTTTGACGGCACCACCCTGCAAATCTTCCATAATCTGGGTAAACAAATCCTTTTGCTCCGGTAACTCTGTCAGGCGATAATCCTCAATACCTGCAAGCTCGGCGGCCAGTTTTATGGCTTCATCCAAACCTCCGAAGTCGTCAATCAAGCCAATGTTTTTGGCATCAATACCCGACCAGATGCGGCCCTGCCCGATTTCGTCCACCGCCTCGGTGGTCATGCCGCGGCCTTTTGCTACATGGGTTATAAAGGTTTTATAAATCCTGTCAATCATTCGGATCATAATTTTTTCTTCGTCCGGACGCATCGCACGATTGAAAGGAATAAAATCGGCGTATTGATTGGTTTTTACCTCATCGAAGGTGATACCGAGTTTGTTGTTGAAAAATTTCTGCATATTCGGAATCACTCCGATCACTCCGATAGAGCCGGTAAGTGTTGAAGGGTTGGCAATAATTTTAGTAGCCCCGCACGAAATATAATAACCTCCCGATGCTGCTACATCGCCCATTGAAGCTATTACAGGTTTCACCTCTTTGGCCAATAACACCTCGCGTAAGATAACTTCAGAAGCCAGCGCGCTGCCACCTCCCGAATTCACCCGCAATACAATGGCTTTCACGTTTTTATCCTCACGCGCTTTGCGGATAGCTTTGGATATTCTTTCTGATCCAATGGATTGCTCATCGCCCTCGCCCATAATAATACTGCCTTGTGCGTAAATCACGGCTACCTTATCGCGCGAAAACTTTTTGTTTTCGGTCGTTACGGCTGCATCCTTGTATTTACCAAGCTCAATAAAGTTGATTTTAGCATTTTCTTCCAGTTCAAGTCTTTGACGGAGATCGGCCAATACCTGGTCTTTATACCATAAATCATCCACGAGACTATTCTCAAGTGCACTGGCAGCACTCTCGATCATAAATTTTTCAGCGAAATCATTTAGTTGGTCACTCGTTAGCGAGCGCGAAGCAGCTATATCCTCCAGCATTTGGATCCACAAGGTATTGACATAGGCTGAAATTTGCAGACGATTCTCATCACTTAGTTTATCGAGCATCAACGGCTCGGCGGCACTCTTATACTTGCCATACTTGACTAACTGCGGCTCAATCTCGAGTTTCTTCAGCAACCCTTTAAGAAACACCGGTTGACTGGCTAAGCCTTTCAGTTCTACTTCACCCTCGGGATTCAAGTAAACTTTGTCAGCCACTGAGGCAAGATAATAAGTGCTTTGGGAGTAATAATCGCTGTAACTGAGAATAAATTTTCCGCTTTCACGAAACCTGTCCAGCGCCTGGCGAATTTCGCCAAGTGTGGTGAGTCGGGCAGGAACGATACTGGGTTCGATAAAAATGCCTTTGATATTAGGGTCTTTGGCAGCTTTTTCAATAGTGCGGATGATTTCATTCAACCCAGGACTGGCTTTAAGTCCAGTAAAATTGGTCGAAGAAAATGGATTTTTGGATGCACGGTCGGTAATAGGCTTGTCAAGTTTCATGAAAAGCACTGTATTGGGTTTCACCTCAACTGTTTCTTTCGTAAACGACAATGCAGAAACGAAGATCCCAATTACCAGGAACAGAAGGACAAGGCTGCCGACGATGAATCCAAGCATGGATGCAAAGAAAAATTTGAAGAACTGTTTCATAAAGAGTTGAATTTTAAATTATTATATCTTAAAACATTGAACAAGGAACAATTTGAAAATAATTTCCGAAATTATGAAAAATATTGGGCAAATATATCTGTCAAGCCAGATTAATATTGAGCGACAATCGTAAATTTGCCGTTTAACGATTTATGATCCATAAGGTATATCTCATAACAGGTAGCAATCGCGGAAACCGTTTGCAAATGTTGCAAAAAGCAGCAAGGATGATCATTCAACGCTGTGGAGAAATTGTACAATCTTCAAAGGTTTATATGACTCAACCCTGGGGCTTCCACGATGACACACCTTTTTTGAACCAGGTATTATTGCTTGAGACCGGGCTCAATCCATTTGATCTACTTGAAGCAGTTCTGCAAATTGAATCTGACATAGGACGCATCCGGAACGCAGATGGTTACACCAGCCGCAAAATAGATATTGATATTCTTTTTTTCGACAACCGTAGCATTGAAAAAGACATTTTAAAAATACCTCATCCCCACATTGCCGAACGCCGTTTTGTGCTAACACCCCTGGCCGAAATTGCCCCGGAATTGGTTCATCCACACTATTCTGCCACTATATACGAACTTCTGCAGCAATGCACAGATGAACTTGAAGTTCGGCTATACCCGAATAAGCAACTGCAAACTACTTCATTATCAACATGACCCCTCCATACATCAGATATAACTATGTAGTGATCGAAGGTAATATTGGTGCCGGAAAAACCTCTCTAGCTAACATGCTATCTGACCTATACAACGGCAAACTCATACTCGAGCAGTTCGAAGACAACCCGTTCTTACCCAAGTTTTATCAGGATCAGCAAAAATACGCCTTCCAGCTTGAGCTTTCGTTTCTTGCCTCTCGCTACCAGCAACTCAAAGACCAAATTGCGACAATGGATTTATTCAAATCGTTTGTTATTGCCGATTATTTCATCAACAAGTCCCTGATATTTGCACGCAAAACCCTTCAGGATGATGAGTTTGCGCTCTTCAGCCGTTTATTCCAGATCATTATTAGCACAGTTCCAAAACCCGACTTGCTTGTTTATTTACATGTGAATGTGAACCGGGTGCAACAAAACATCCGTCATCGGGGACGCTCGTATGAACAGGAGATTGAAAACAGCTACCTTGAAAAAATTCAGCAGGGTTACCTCGAATACCTGAAACAACTTTCGGACACGCGCATCTTGTTGCTCGATACCAATAATCTTGATTTTGTGGGCAGCACAAGTGATCTTGAGCGAGTGCTCAACCTGATTAATGCCGATTACCCTGTGGGTGTTCACACCTTTACACTTTGATTGGTTTTTTTTCACTCTTTCTCTATGAGGCCCGTTCAATATCTCCCCGACATCAGGGTACGCTGCGATGTTTTATAAAACGATTTTGGCAAGCTTGCAGAAACAAAAATGTATTACTTTTGCAGTCCCAAAACGTTCGGGGCGTGGCGCAGTTGGCTAGCGTACTTGCATGGGGTGCAAGGGGTCGCGAGTTCGAGTCTCGCCGCTCCGACGGAATTAAAGAGCAGCGTCCCTGCTCTTTTTTTTCAACCAAGGCATTGTATTTTATAGCTGCCAGGGCTTTGGCACTTCTGATTCTGTGGTTTTAAAACATCCTGAAGCAGGATTCAGTGATAATTTCTTTGATCTTGCGCCAGCACAAACTGGTCATCGCATCAAAAAGGTCTTCAAGCCTGCTCTCTTTACGATCAAAAAAAGTTTATCATTTTGTTTTTCAGCATCTTACAAGTTGATAACTTTTTTTTGCACTTGTGTCAAAAAGTCATTTTTGTGTTATATATTTGCAATATCAAAATGATATCAAAATAATACAATTATGGAAAAAGAAAAAAAACTATCTTCGATTATGGGATACCTCGGTTTGCTAGTGTCCCTTGTGTTGCTCATTGGCCCAGTATGGATGACCATTGAAACACTGAACTTCTGGTGGCTGCTGCTCTTGCTGGCCGACCTGCTCTGCTGGATGGGGCTGCAAATAGTCAATCCCAATGAATCGTGTGTATTGGTGCTTTTTGGCAAGTACACCGGAACACTAAAGCAAAACGGATTTTATTGGATTAATCCTTTCTACGTCCGTAAGAAAGTCTCCCTGAGAGCGCGAAACCTTAACAGCGATCCCATAAAAGTAAATGATAAGATTGGAAACCCCATCATGATTGGAATCGTGTTGGTGTGGAAGGTCGAAAACACGTTTAAGGCTGCATTTGAGGTGGATGACTACATTCGTTTTGTCGATATACAGAGCGAAGCTGCCATTCGCAAGTTGGCAGGAGCCTATCCTTATGATAACTTCGACGACGAACAGGCAGAAATTTCATTGCGATCGGGAGGCGAAGAAGTGAATCATCAGTTAGAAACTGAATTGCGCGAGCGCCTCGAAATTGCTGGTATCCATGTGATGGAAGCCCGCATCGCTTATCTTGCCTATGCTTCGGAAATTGCCAGCGCCATGCTCCGTCGCCAGCAAGCTACAGCAATTGTGGCTGCACGACAGAAAATTGTAGAAGGTGCTGTGAGCATGGTCGAAATGGCCTTGGAACAACTATCGAAGAAACAAATTATTGAACTCGATGAAGATAAAAAGGCTGCCATGGTGAGCAACCTTATGGTGGTTTTGTGCAGCGATAAAGATGTCAGCCCGGTCATAAACACAGGAACACTCCATCAATAATAGCTTGCATGCCGAAGAAGAAGCCATTTGTACTTAGATTGGATCCGCTGATGATGGAGCTGCTTGAGAAATGGGCTGCCGATGAATTTCGCAGCCTGAACGGGCAGATCGAATGGCTACTTCATCGTGCTTTGAAGGAAGCAGCAAGGTTAAAAAATAAAGCATCGTCAGAAACCTAAACACACCCTGAGAACAAGAAAGCTGATGAATGAAATACAATTAATAAAGGATGAATTAGCCCTGTTGTCCATTCATCCTGAAAAGGGATGGGTGAGACGTCGTGAAAACATGGGTTATGCCCTGATGACAGCTGCCCTATGCGACCTCGCGCTCATGGGGAAACTGCAAGTAATTCAGGGTAAGATCAATGCAACCTCCACTGTCATCGGAGATCCTTTGATTGATGAGTTAGCAATAAGGTTAAATAAACTTAACGGGAGAAAGCTGTGGTGGTTTATCAGTGGCCGTACCCTGGGTGCTTCGGCTACTTATCGCAAACAGATGAGGCTTCTTGAAACCAAACGCATGATAAACAGCACACCTGTTGAGTGGTTAGGCATAACATTGGGGCGGCGCTATCGGGTAAATCATAAGTATAATACCAGTACATTAATTAACAGGTTAGAAAGAGTGCTCATCTATGGCCGTGTACCTGATTTAAGATTGAGAGTACTCATAGAATTATTGGTTGTGCTGGATATGATCGGAGTATTTTTTTCGCAGGGCGAACTAAGAAAAAGAGCTAAGCAACGTGGAAAAGAAATCTGTAAGCATGGTTTTTCTGAATCCGACGAAACTTTCGTTACCATATTTAAAGAACTTCGAGCTGTGCTGAAAGTGGCAGGAAGTCATAACCCATGATTTCTGCTACTGCCGTCCTGTCAGTTGGTTTTGCTAATTTTTCAATATGCCATGTTTTAAAGCTGTTGGTACTATTTATGACTGAGATATTATCCACATTAAAACATCATAAAAATTAATTATATGCACAATAAAGCTGAAAAAGTAAGATGCCTGATCATCGGTTCTGGCCCAGCCGGCTACACCGCTGCCATTTATGCAGCCCGCGCCGATCTGAAGCCTGTGGTTTATCAAGGGTTGCAGCCAGGTGGCCAATTAACCATCACCACCGAAGTCGAAAACTATCCTGGCTATCCCGAAGGAAGAAGCGGCCCCGAAATGATGGAGGATTTCCGTAAGCAGGCGGAGCGATTTGGCACTGATAACCGTTTTGGTATCATCACCGAGGTGGATTTGACAAAAAGACCATTCAGAGCAGTGGCAGATGATGGAAAAACTCTTGAGGCCGAAGCTATAATAATTTCCACTGGTGCCTCGGCTCGTTGGTTGGGGTTGGAATCTGAAAAAAAATATAACGGTTATGGCGTATCGGCATGCGCCACATGCGATGGATTTTTCTTCCGGGGAAAAGAGGTCGCAGTGGTTGGCGGTGGCGATACTGCTGCTGAAGAAGCTACCTATTTATCAAAGCTTTGTAAGAAAGTTTATCTCATTCATCGCCGCGACGAGTTGCGTGCCTCAAAAGCTATGCAGGAACGCGTATTAAAAACTGCGAATATCGAACCAGTATGGTACAACACCGTGAAAGAAATACTTGGAGATGGCAAAGTGGTGACGGGAGTAATGCTGGAAAGCACAAAAGATGGTTCACTCAGGCAGCTTGAAATTGATGGGTTATTTATTGCCATTGGCCACTCACCCAACTCTGACATTTTCAAAGGACAACTGGAGATGGATGAAAACGGTTATATTAAAACATTTCCTGGAACCACCAAAACAAACATCGAAGGTGTGTTTGCCGCCGGTGATGTGCAGGATCATGTTTATCGTCAGGCGATAACTGCTGCTGGTACAGGTTGTATGGCCGCCATCGAAGCCGAAAGATTTCTTTCATCGTTGGAATGACTCTTTAATTAAATTGCTTTTTGGATAAATTAATCGAAGGATAGAAAGGATGGGGATATACGGAAAATGCTGAAGATCATAATTTTGCAGTTAGTTTAACCCAATCCCTTGAATTTAACCCCCTTGCAATGCTATTTCGCAGAGAACGAATGATCTTTAATCTTTTCTGAAAGCCAAAACTTTATTACTGACTGCTTGGTTATTCCAAGCCTCTCGGCTTCTTTGTCGAGTGCTTTCACCATCCAGTTGGGAAAATCAACACTTACCCGGTGTTGCTTCAAGCCGGGACGCTGTGATTTCTCTAAATCGAGATAGGGTGTTAAATCTTCCCCTAATTCAAATTTTTCGTCGAACTCACTGGCTGTGATAGATTTCTTTTTCATTTTTTCTTGATTTTCTGACAGAAATAATACGTATGGCAGATTTTCTGGATGTAAAAATGGCCGACCAACAATCATTATTCAACTTCGCAATTAACAAGAATCTTGGTTCATCCGTACAACAGGCCGGTATCTCAATTCTCTCATCATCATCCCATAATTTTTGGGCAGTATGAAAGTCAATACCATGCTAGAGCATATTTTCCTCACTTTTATTTTTGTCAAATTCAAACTCCATAAAGGTGTAAATTTTTACAAAAATAAATGAAATGCGGGCTTAATGGACATTTATTAGGCTGAAATCTTTTGTAAGGCTCATAATTATTAGTTTTGATGCAAATCAAAGGGTATGAATAAAAAAAGTGCTTTTGTTGCAATAGCTCCATTACCAATAAGAATAGCTTTGTAAAAGGTGTTCAGCCGTCAGTCGAAAGTCAGAAAGTCGAAAGGTCCAAAGCCATCAATCGGTAGGCAGCATTCTTCATTTTCCATTCTCAATCTACTTGCGCTTGTACTTTCCGGGCTTGCCCTTCCTTGAACGTCTTTTATCGGGAAAATCGGCATTGTGATTACTTTCTCGCTTTTTATAGCCAGGCGAAGAGAAATCTTTTTCAGGAAACGTATCAGTTTTTTTTCTTCCCGGAGTCATTTCGCGATCAGAAGCCAGTTCAATCCTTACTTGTAGTGGATTGAGAGTATCGTTGGCAAAAGATCGTTTGAGCAATTCGACAGAATTGCTGTCAACATCAACAAAAGAAAAAGCATGCATGATATCAATACGGCCTATCCTCACATCGCGCGAACGGGTAACTTCATTGATCAGGCCGATGATTTGCTGAGGGGATGTCTTGTCTTTGCGTCCAATGCTTAAAAACATCCTTTGATAGCGCGATACTTCGCCTCGATGTTCACGGGATTCTTCTACATTCAAATCCCTTGCATTCCGGTAATAGTCAAGGAAGCGATTGAACTCAAGCGAGACAAACCTTTTGATGATTTCTTCGCGGTCCATCCACTCCAGCTTCCGGTAAATCACAGGTAAAAAAGAATCAATTTCACCATGGTTCAGTTCAACGTTTTCCATACGGTCAATATGATGGAAGAGTTGCTTTTCGCATACTTGCACGCCGGTGGGAAGCTTAGCTTTAGCGAATTCATGCCCCACTTTTTTCTCGAAGATCTTAATCTTGCCTTTTTCTTTCAGGTGGATGATAGAAATACAGATACCGGTTTTGTCGGCCCGGCCTGTTCTTCCGCTACGGTGAAGATAAGTGTCGGCTTCGTCGGGTAGGTTGTAGTTGATAACATGGGTTAAGTCGTTCACATCCAAACCTCGGGCAGCAACATCAGTTGCCACCATCATTTGCAGGCTGCGATCGCGGAAACGTTTCATCACATGGTCGCGCTGGGCTTGGCTCAAATCGCCGTGTAAGGCGTCGGCATTGTAGCCATCGCGAATCAATGAATCGGCAATTTCCTGGGTTTCGGCCCTGGTGCGACAGAAAATAATAGAATAGATTCGGGGATTAAAGTCAGCGATGCGTTTCAATGCAGCATATCTGTCTTTGGCTTGTACCATATAATAGATATGCTTGACATTGGCGGCACCTATATTGCGTTGCCCGACAGTTTTAATCACCGGGTCGTGCATATATTTAACCAGGATGCGTTCCACTTCTACGGGCATGGTGGCCGAAAAAAGCAATGTATGCTTTTCTTCAGGTGTGAATTCAAGGATGGTATCCACTTCTTCCTGAAAACCCATATCGAGCATCTCATCTGCTTCATCGAGCACTACCCACGAAACCTGGCTGAAATCCACCTTCTTGCGGCGTATCATGTCGTTGAGTCTGCCGGGTGTAGCCACGATAATTTGTGGTTTTTCGGCCAACTGCTTCAACTGTATATCAAAGCTGGCTCCACCATAAACAGGTACAATTTTTACATTTGGAATATAGGCAGCATAGCTTTGCAGATCGCGTGTGATTTGCATGCACAGTTCGCGGGTGGGGCAGAGTATCAATGCCTGGGTGTGATGAAGATTGATGTCAATGTGTTGTAGTAAGGGAAGTCCGAAGGCTGCGGTTTTTCCTGTTCCGGTTTGTGCAAGGCCTACCACATCGCGGGGTTGTGTCAGCAAAAAAGGAATTATAGCTATTTGAACGGGCATGGGTTCTTTGAACCCGAGGGTTTCGACTGCTTTTAATAGGGCAGGTTTTAACCCAAGATCTTGAAAGGTAAGCATAAAAATTTAAGGAATTAGCCGGCAAAGATAGGCTTTATATCCACACTAAACTATAAATCAGCGAATTATTTCATACGCTCCAGTTTTTAGAACCATAATCCGGTTGAGCGGAATACTTCGGCGATCACCCGCTCCACAACATCCCAAAGATAATGTAAGCTACTATCAATGTTAGTATGATGTTGAATACCTGAGCAATTAAGAAGGCGTAAAGAGGCCTTCCCCTTTGCATCGAAATCAGGTCCTTGAACCTCGTCTCCATGCCTATACAAATAAAGGCGAGATTAAACCACAGCGATTGATAACTTTTAATAGTTTTACCTGAGGAAACGGCTGTTTCGGGGGATATGAAAAATGAGAAAACGATAGAAGCAAAAATGAAGCCAAGCACAAACTTAGGGAAGCGTTCCCAGATGACCCGCATGGATGGCTTTTCATCATTTTCGTTTTTGCTGGCCTGCCTGTAAGTCCAGAAAATTGAAATGAGGAAAGCTGCTACACCTAGCAATACATTTTGTGAGAATTTGATGATGGTGCTGAATTTTAGAGCAGTTTCACCTGCAATGGTACCTGAAGCAACTACAGCTCCGGTGGTATCAATGGACCCTCCAAGCCATGCACCCGTAACCTCATCAGTCAGTCCCATCCATTTAGCAAGCAGTGGCATAAAAATCATCATTGGGATGGCCACAATGAGTACCAGCGAAATCACGTAGCTAAGTTTCTTGCTATCGCCTTTAATGGCCCCGGCAGTGGCAATGGCTGCCGACACACCGCAAATACTCACGGCGCTGGCTAATATTATGCCCAATTCTTCATCCACCTTCAGCTTTTTGGCAATCCAATAGGCGAAATACCATACTGAAACAACGATGATAATAGCCTGAATAAGGCCATATACACCTGCTTTCATGATTTCGGAAAACAAAATGGTTGATCCCAGCATTACCAAACCAACCTTAATGTAGAATTCGCTTTGGATGCCTTCTTTGAGCCACTTGGGCGTTTTAAGCACATTGCTAATAAACAACCCGATGAGCAGCGAGAAAAGTACGGTTTCGAGACCCAGGTTCTTCATCGAACCGCTCGCAGCGATAAACTGGGCGCCCATCGAGAGGATGAAAATAATCGGGAAGGCAATTAATAACGCTTTGATATTTTTGCCCATCAGCCAGGCGCCTATCCCAGCAAATAACAAGAAATAAAGGAATGTCATTAAAAGGCGAATTGAATTTCCGGTGGTGAACACATCAGTGCTCAATACGGTCCAGCCACTCCAGCCTTCTTTTGGCCCGAATTTGGGCATCTCGGAAAAGAAAGTGGTTGCCACATTTAGCAGAATCAGCACTAAGCCGATTATCACTGCAGTCCAGTCTTCGGTGAGTGTTTTGTTTTTAAGCATGATGTTAATATTTAATATCGTGACGAAATCGGAGCAAATATATAAAGTTATAAGTCAAAAAAAATAAAGGAGGTCTATATTATGATAAATATTTAAGGAAATTTTTCCTTCTGAAGTGATTTCATACCTTTGCTATTCCAAAAAAATATAACCGGAACTATGATCCTTTTTTTTGAAGGAACTCCACCAGTTTATTATGCTTTAGCAATAAACAACATTCCCAGTTTATTAGATATTAATAAGTTGGTTTGGCTTTTCGGGCAGGCCAGCTTGATCAACACAGAACAAATAGATGGCATTTTTACCGGCCCACGCCGCGAAATGATCACTCCCTGGAGCACCAATGCCGTTGAGATGACCCAAAACATGGGGATTCGTGGAATCAGCCGCATCGAGGAATTTACCAGGCACAAGAATGATAAACCTCATTACGATCTCATGCTTCAGGCGCTTTACCTTGGCCTCGACCAGCATATTTTCGACATACATCATCAGGCTGAGCCCTTGATGCCGGTTTACGATATCCGGCTTTACAACCTGGAGCACGGCCTTGCCCTCAATAAGGACGAGATTGATTATCTCGATGCCCTAAGCCACAGGCTTCAACGTCCGCTCACTGATTGCGAGGTGTTTGGTTTTTCGCAGGTAAATTCCGAGCACTGCCGACACAAAATCTTCAATGCTGCTTTTGTGATTGATGGAGTTGAACAAAAAGAATCGCTTTTTGCGATGATAAAAAAAACCTCAACACTGAATCCAAACCGACTTGTTTCGGCTTATAGCGACAATGTAGCCTTCATCGAAGGACCTCTGGTTGAGCAGTTTGCTCCAAAAAATCAACATATACCCGATTTTTTCTCGTTACGCCCTATCGAAACTGTGATTTCGCTTAAAGCCGAAACGCATAATTTTCCAACCACCGTTGAACCTTTCAACGGTGCAGCAACTGGCTCGGGTGGTGAGATTCGCGACCGTATGGCGGGTGGCAAAGGCAGTATGCCCTTGGCTGGTACTGCCGTTTATATGACTTCCTATCCTAGATTTGGGCGAAATGCACGCAAGACCGGCATTGAAGAACGCAAGTGGCTCTATCACTCGCCATTGGATATTTTAATACGTGCCTCAAACGGTGCCAGCGACTTTGGTAATAAATTTGGCCAACCTCTTATCTGCGGTAGCTTGTTCACATTCGAACACCAGGAAAACAATACAACTTACGGCTATGATAAAGTCGTTATGTTGGCAGGGGGCATCGGGTTTGCACGAAAAAGTGATGCATTAAAGGATGTTCCCACTCCTGGCGACAAAATCATAGTGATGGGTGGCGACAATTACCGTATTGGCATGGGAGGAGGAGCTGTGTCGTCGGTTGCCACTGGCGAATATGGCAACCAGATCGAACTGAATGCCGTGCAGCGTTCCAACCCCGAGATGCAGAAAAGAGTGTACAATGTAATCCGCGCCTTGGCCGAATCCGAAAAGAATCCAATCGTTTCAGTACATGACCACGGTGCTGGTGGCCATTTGAATTCTTTGTCAGAGTTAGTGGAACACACAGGAGGCGTGATAGATATGAGTAAACTTCCGGTGGGAGACCCCACACTATCGCCCAAGGAACTGGCAGGCAACGAATCGCAGGAACGCATGGGCCTGCTTTTTCACGAAAGCGATATTAACGTATTGAACCAGATCGCTGAGCGGGAAAGAGCTCCAATGTATATTGTCGGCCAAATCACAGGCGATCAGCAACTTGTGTTCGAAGACCCCGTAGCAGGCAACAAACCTATTGACCTGGCTGTGGTTGATATGTTTGGCAGCACACCCCAAACGTTGATACAGGACAAAACTATACCTGTTACGTTCGAGGAAATTGACTACCAAACCGAAAGACTTCTTTACTATATCGAATCAGTATTGCAGATGGAATCGGTTGCCTGCAAAGACTGGCTCACAAACAAGGTTGACCGTTCGGTGACCGGCCGTGTGGCAACCCAACAATGTACTGGCCCTCTGCAGCTTCCGCTAAATAACTTGGGAGTGATGGCAATTGACTATCAGGGCATTAAAGGAGTTGCCACTTCGTTGGGCCACGCTCCAGCCATGGCTTTGATTGATCCTGCTGCCGGGTCTCGCATGGCCATTGCCAAAGCACTCACCAATGTTATATGGGCCCCCATTGAAGGCGGACTGAAAGGAATTTCGTTGAGTGCTAATTGGATGTGGCCTTCAAAGAACATTGGCGAAGATGCCCGCCTTTATAAGGCTGTGAAAGCTGCCAGCGATTTTGCCATCGCGCTGGGAATCAACATCCCCACAGGCAAAGACTCGCTTTCGATGACACAGAAGTATCCTGATGGTAGTATGGTGTATGCTCCCGGAACGGTGATCGTATCAGCAGTTGGCGAGGTACAGGATATCTGCAGTGTTATTAGTCCGGTGCTGAACCGCGATATACTGACAACCCTTATTTACATTGATTTTTCATTTAGCAACCTTGCTCTGGGTGGAACCGCCTTTGCTCAATCGCAAAACAAGGTTGGTAATAAATGTCCTGATGTGGCTGATGCCGATGCTTTCAAGATTGCATTTGAAACGATACAACAGCTTATTATCCTGGGAAAAATAGCAGCTGGTCACGATATTTCATCTGGTGGATTGATCACTACTTTACTAGAGATGACCTTCAGCCGGAACAATATTGGTTTGGACATTGACCTTTCACCGCTGGCCGAAAAGGACAGTATTAAACTGCTATTCAACGAAAATCCTGGAATCGTTATCCAGGTGAGTGATTATGACTATGTGGCTGTGCATTTGCACGATGCAGGTGTTGGGTTTCAGAAAATAGGAAATGTGTTGCTTGAACCTGTGTTTTGCTTGAGAATGAAAGAGGAAAATTATCGGTTCGACATTCATGCATTGCGGCAGAAATGGTTCGAAACATCATATTTGTTCGATGTGAATCAAGTAGGCATCAACTTGGCCACAAAAAGATTTGAAAACTACCACAGGCAGTTACTTAAGTTTTGTTTCAATAAAAATTTCACTGGAAGTATTAAACAGTATAACATAGACCGTAAGGTAATAGTTTCGTCTCGACCCAAAGCTGCTATCATCCGCGAGAAAGGAGTGAATGGCGACCGCGAAATGGCTTGGTCGCTTTATTTGGCTGGTTTTGATGTGAAGGATGTACACATGACTGACCTTATCAGCGGACGCGAAATGCTGGACGACATTAACATGATTGCTTTTGTGGGGGGGTTTTCGAACTCTGATGTGCTTGGTTCGGCCAAAGGGTGGGCTGGAGCATTCCTGTACAATGAAATGGCAAAAAAAGCTTTGGATTGCTTTTACGCCCGGCCCGATACTCTAAGCCTTGGGGTATGTAACGGTTGCCAACTAATGGTTGAACTCGGTTTGGTATTTCCTGAACCTGTGAAAAAGCCGCGCATGCTCCACAATGCTTCAAATAAGTTTGAGTCAGCATTTTTGTCAGTTGATATTCCTGAAAACCATAGTGTTATGCTTTCTTCACTGGCCGGCAGCCGGCTTGGCATCTGGGTGGCACATGGCGAAGGGAGGTTTCACCTGCCTCATGCAGAAAGTAAATATCATATAGCTGCAAAGTATAGCTATGATGATTATCCTGGCAACCCAAACGGTTCAAAATTTAACACTGCCGCCGTTTGTTCTGACAATGGACGCCATCTGGCCATCATGCCGCATCTTGAGCGTTCGATCTTACCCTGGCAATGGGCCTGGTATCCTGAAGACCGACAGAATGATGAGGTTTCGCCATGGATTGAAGCTTTTGTGAATGCCAGAAAGTGGATTGTTGGAAGTGGCAGTAGCAGTAGCAGTGGCAGTGGCAGTGGCAGTAGCAGTGAGGAATTAGAGAATTGATTAGAATTTTAAAACTAAAGAAATGAGCATACATATTGAAGCCAAACAGGGTGATATTGCATCCTTTGTGCTGTTGCCGGGTGACCCACTGAGGGCTAGGTTTATAGCAGATAACTTTTTTGAAAACCCAGTTTGCTACAACCAGGTTCGAGGTATGCATGGATACACCGGCACCTACAAGGGCAATTCTGTTTCGGTTCAGGGAACCGGTATGGGAATCCCGTCAATCAGCATTTATGCACACGAATTGATTTGCGATTATGACGTTAAGACCCTTGTAAGGATTGGAACCTGTGGGTCATTTTCTGAGGATTTGAAGGTGCGTGAAGTAGTTCTGGCTCAGGGTGCCAGCACTGACTCCTCGTTCAATAAGCTGAAATTCAATGGTATGGACTATGCTCCCTTGGCCGATTTCGAACTCCTGTGCAGGGCTTATGATTATGCAAAGCAAAGAGGAATCAAGGCATGGGTTGCTAATGTGCTTACTTCCGATACTTTTTATTACGACGATAATTCAACACCCTACGACCTGTGGCGAACCTATGGCTTGATGGCGGTTGAAATGGAAGCTGCAGCACTTTATACAATTGCGGCCCGGTTTCGGAGACAAGCATTGGCTATTCTCACTGTGAGCAACCACTTGCTCACCGGCGAGGAACTCTCTTCTCTTGCCCGCCAGCAATCGTTTAACAATATGGTAGAGATAGCGCTTGCATTGGCTTAGGCGGGATCATCCATTGAGCGTTACTTTGTTATAATCTGACTTGCCCGATAAATATTTTTGCGTAATTTTGGAGAAATACAGTACGCCCGGTTTTAGCATGCAACAGTTTTATGCGATATTTAAACCCACTTTTATTTCCATGCTTTGCAAAGCATAATCTGGTTGTGCTTTTGTGTTTTTTGACCTTGAATATTTGTGCACAAAGCTCATTCAGGGTGTCAAACTACAGAAAAGGAGATTACCCCGGTGGCAATCAGAACTGGGATATAGATCTTGATGAGAAAGGTAATGTTTACATTGCAAACAACAAAGGATTGCTCATACTTAACCGAGCCAGGATTGATTTGTATGAGATGCCACAAAAAACAATCTTGCGGTCGGTGGCGTGCCTCAATGGGAAGGTGTACACCGGCTCGTTCGAAGATTTTGGTTACTGGGAACCCAATGAACAAGGCTATCTGGAATACACATCGTTGGCAGGCCTGTTGAAAAACGTAACATTGAACAATGATGAATTCTGGAAAATCGTAGCATACAAGAGAAAAATATATTTTCAAAGTTTTGGTACGATCCTAAGTTATGATCATAACCATATTACTCCTCTGAAAATTCCTGGTGCGGTTATGTTCCTTCTAAAATCAGGCGGACGATTATTCATCCAACAAATTAACGGCGGGCTATTTGAAATTGTTGACGATGAGCTTGTGTTCATTGAAGGCAGCCATGTTTTTACTGATACTGAGGTAAAAACGATGCTGTCAATCTCCGAATCTGAATTTATTATAGGTACCAGTTCAAAAGGGCTTTACTATTATAATGGAGTTTTGTTTTCGGAATGGCAAAATGAGGCTTCGAGCCAGTTGAAAGAGTTTAAGATCAACAATGGGACTATGTTGCGCGACAGACTTGTTTTTGGCACTATTTTGAAAGGTATCTACATCTTAAACACTAAGGGCAAGCTGCTTGACCATATTTTTGCCAACAATTCGTTGCAAAACAACACCATCCTTTCGATGCGCAGCGATAGCGAAAACAATCTTTGGGTTGGCCTTGATAAAGGATTCGATTATGTTGCATTCAACTCACCTATAGAAACATACACCGATCAGGACATGAGTTATGGAACGGCTTATACTGCCTGCTTGTTCAATAACCAGCTCTTCATCGGAACCAACCAGGGAATCTATTACTATTCCCTTGATGAGTCCGGCAAGTTCACAAACAGACAGTTTTTACCGGAAACACAGGGGCAGGTCTGGTTTTTACAGAAAATTGACGGAGAGCTTTATTGTGGATTAAACAATGGAACATTCATTATCAGAAATTATAAGCTCTTCCAGGTTAGCGGCTTTAGTGGTGGATATAATCTGAAATTTGTTGCCTCGCCGGAAGAGGATTTCCTGTTGCAAAGCACCTACAATGTCATTGTTGTTTATCGAAAACAACCCGGATATTGGCAGCAAAGTCATACCATCAAAGGTTTTGGTGCTCCTGCGCGATTTCTCGAACCGGATCACATCGGCAATCTATGGCTTGGGCACACCATCTCAGGAATTTACATGGTTCAACCTTCCGCGGGATACGATTCGGCCACACTGGTTTATAAATTCAGTAAACCTAAGCCACTGAGCAAGAGCAACCGGGTGTTTAAGGTTGATAACAGGATCGTAATACCGACCGGTACTGAATTGTTGCAGTGGGATGCAGTAAAAAATGAAATGGTGCCTTTTGGCGAATTATGTAAACAACTTGAAGGTTTCGAAACATCTATCACAATAGTCTCGGTATCGGCAAACAAATACTGGTTTATTAAAAAGAACGAACTAGGAATGTTTGAAGTGAGGTTTGGTAAGGCGAAATTGCTATACAGAATTATTCCACAGATGTATGGGCTGGATCTGGTTGAAGACTACGAGAACATCGTATGCCTGAACGACAGCCTGCACTTGATCTGCCTTGAAAATGGTTTTTCAATCCTCAACCTTCATCGCCTCAATCAGTTGGCAGATATCAACCGGCCCCCGTTAATCAACGAGGTATTGCTATGGAAGAATCCCGGACGACAGATCCGTTTTGTGCCGGGCAGCCCTCATGGCAGCCAGATTAAGCATAGCTACAACAACCTCAGTGTAACTTTTTCGGGCTCAGGGCCTTTAGGCCAAAAAAAATATTTCCAATATTTGCTACAAGGAATTGACCAACAATGGAGCGAATGGTCGTCCAACTCACAAATAACCTATAATCGTCTTCCACCCGGAGCATATACTTTCTTGGTCAGAACACTCACAAACAAAGGTATTATAACCGAGCCCGGGCAAGTTACAATACGCATCAGGCACCCTTGGCATTTATCTTATCTTGCGATTATATTTTATATACTGGCCCTGTTTGCTTTGCTTCTTTTTTTGAGGATAAATTATTTGAAACGCAGATGGAAGAAACGCGAGAATGTATTCCTAATGGAACAGGAAAAGATACTTATTGAAAAGGACCAGGCCGAAGGGGAAATCATTAGGTTAAGAAACGAAAAACTGCAATCTGAAATTGCTTTTAAAAATGCTCAATTGGCCACCAGTACAATGGCTATAATCAGGAAAAATGAATTGTTGAATGAGATTCAGGTTGAAATTGACGGGCAGAAGGTAGAGTTTGGCTCCCGCCTGCCAAATAAATTTTACAGTCGTATCAGAAAACTCATCGAGAGAAATATTGCCAGCGAACATCATTGGGAATTGTTCGAAAAGTTGTTTGATCAGGCACATGAGAAC
>JAUXXY010000270.1 GCA_030684735.1 Bacteroidales bacterium
CTTCTATAAAAACTGACATTGTGTGCTGTATTTTTTCGTGCTCAAAAAGGCTGCAGATATTAACCGGTTGTGTGTGTTCATATATGTTGCCGTAATTGTAAATAAGTAATGTGGTATTTCGCAAGCCAACTCATTCCTGATATTTGTTTTGTGGTATTGAATTTATGAAACAAAATTAGTAAGAATTATTGACATGATATTGACAATGCGTAAAATAAATGTCCGGCATATTTAATATAATAATTTTGATATTCACAAGTTACTGAATTTTAATTATTTAGAAAATTCAAATAATAAATGAGCGTAAAATAAATTTACATATAATCAAACGAAAATAAATGATATGATAATGGGCATTTATAGCCTCTCAATTAATATATTTCGTTTTTAGAAATTTATATTGGATTCTTATCACTACTTGTAGTGGACAATAATTACATGTGTTGTCATTTTTGGCGTTTACGCTACGCAAGAAATTTTATCATTTGTTTTGTTTTCATCCAAACCTTTCCTAATTTTACGCTCCTCAAAATGTTATAGGGACCAGTTTAGGTTTGAAGTATTCAATCATTTACAAAGACTTATGAAGGTAGATGTATTAGTTGGGATGCAATGGGGCGACGAGGGCAAAGGGAAAATCGTTGATTTTCTCACACCTCATTACGATGTGATAGCACGTTTCCAGGGTGGGCCAAATGCTGGCCATACCCTTGAGTTTGACGGATGCAAGCATGTGTTGCACACCATCCCATCTGGGATTTTTCATCCCGCAACCACCAATGTCATTGGCAATGGCGTGATTATAGATCCTGTGGTATTTCGTAGAGAGATTGAGGCACTAAAAAAACGTGATCTGCATCCTGAAGAAAACCTACTGATATCCAAACGAGCTCACCTTATTCTTCCTTCGCACCTGCTGCTTGATGCTGTGCTGGAACGATCAAAAGGCGATGCAAAAATTGGCTCAACACTAAAAGGGATAGGGCCGGCCTATACCGATAAAATAAGTCGTAATGGAATCAGGGTGGGCGATATAAGTAATGCATCGTTTATGAATCGCTATGATGAAAACAAAAGACATCACATCCAAATTGCTTCGATTTACTGTGATCATCCACTGAACACCTTGCTGCACGAAAAGTCATTTGACGAATACGAAAAGCAATGGATTGAAGCATTAGAAGTGCTGAAAATGTACCGCTTCATTGATAGCGAATACTATATAAACCAATGCTTAAAATCGGGCAAACGCATTTTGGCCGAAGGCGCACAGGGCACTTTGTTGGATGTTGATTTCGGATCATATCCTTACGTAACATCGTCGAATACGATCACGGCCGGTGTTTGTTCAGGGCTGGGTGTTGCGCCCAAAAGTATTGGAAAAGTTTTTGGTGTTTTTAAGGCCTATTGCACCAGGGTAGGTAGCGGTCCTTTCCCAACCGAACTTCCAGACAAAACGGGTGAGTATCTTCGCGATCATGGACATGAATACGGATCAACCACTGGCCGGCCCAGGCGTTGTGGCTGGCTCGACCTGCCGGCGTTGAAATATGCCATCATGCTTAATGGCATTTCGCACCTGCTGATGATGAAAGCGGACGTACTCAATGAGTTGCCCGAAATAAAACTTTGTACTTCCTATAAAACAGGGGATGAGCTAAGCGACCAACTAACATTCGAAGCCTTGGAACAGAAAATTACACCAACCTACAAGAGTTTTAAGGGATGGAGAACTTCGCTGGATGGATTAATCCAATACGATCAATTACCCAATGCATTGAAAACTTATGTTGGCTACATTGAAGAAGAATGTGGAGTAAGAATAGCCCTGATTTCAACCGGGCCCGACCGCAACAAAACCATTGTCAGGGGCTTATTACCATGACTATAGCCTGTCTGTAAAGTCAAATAATTTGAATATTGATTAACCCGCATGTGCGGGGATGATTTTAGAAGTACTTAAAAATCTAAAATTGTAACTTAGCTAAGCGATCTCACCGAAGGTAATCCCTGCTGCAGGCAGACTTTTTCTTAGATCAATTATTTTTCAAATGAACGACATTATTTATTGCTTTTGACCCTGACTTTGGCCGCTTTTTTTGTGTGAACTGTGGCGTAGACTGCCTCGACCATCTCCTGGTATTTTTCACAAATTTTCTTACGCCTCAGCTTTAGTGTGGCAGTCAATTCACCGCTTGTAGGGGTCCATTCGTCAGCCAGGAGGATGATTTTTTTGATTTGCTCATTCTCATTGAGTTTTTTGTTGAGCTGTTTGATTTCCGCTTCAAAATGCTTGATTACCTGGGGCATTTTAATCATCTCAGCGTGACTCTGGAAATGAACCTTGTGTTTTTTTGCCCATTCGCTCAATGCGCTGAAATTTGGGATAATGAGGGCACTGGCAAATTTCTGGTTCTCACCCACAACCATGGTTTGCTGGATATAAAAGCTCTCTTTCAGCTTATTTTCAATTTGCTGTGGGGCAATGTATTTACCATTGGATATTTTGAAGATTTCTTTCTTGCGGTCGGTGATTTTTAAAAATTTTCCATCTTCAATCTGACCTATGTCGCCAGTGTGGAACCAGCCCTCTTCGTCAATCACCTCAGCGGTTTGTTCAGGATCCTTGTAATAGCCCAGCATAATATTTGGCCCTTTGGCAAGTATTTCACCGTCTTCGGCAATTTTCAAAGTAACACCCTCGAGGATAGGACCTACACTGCCGATTTTAATTTCCCCGGGTTGTGAATAATTTACTGTCAGGATGGGAGAAGTTTCGGTGAGGCCATAACCTTCGAAAACCGGGAGTTTGGCTGCCCAAAACAAGCGGGCTAATCGGGGTTGCAAGGCTGCACCCCCACAGCCAATGAAAGAAATATTGGGGCTAAGGGCTTGCCTCCACTTGCTGTATACAAGTTTGTCGGCTACAGCCAACTGGGCACTGTAAAAGAAATCTTGTTTCCTGTAAGGTTCGAACCTGTTAGTTAGGCGCACAGCCCATGCAAAAATGCTGCGTTTGATACTGCTAAGGGTTTTAGCCTTGCTAATGATTTTTTCGTAAACCGATTCAAGCATGCGTGGAACTGTGATGAAACCATCAATCTGCAGCTCTTTAATATCAGCAGCAATAGAACTCATACTTTCGGCATAATAAACACTGATACCCAGATATTGATATTGATAGCTGACCATGTGCTCGAAGATATGCGAAAGAGGTAAAAAGCTCAAAACCTTATGATTATGGTTGAGGTGCTGACGTTTTGCCGATGAAATGGTATTGCTCATGATATTTTTATGAGACAGCATCACACCTTTGGGAGTGCCCGTGGTTCCGGAGGTATAGATCAAGGTAAGTAGCATGTCTTCTGAAATTGCGTTTTTCAACTCTTCGAGTTGTATTTCCAGCTTAGCCGCATTAGCTATGCCGATTGAAGTGATATGCGACCAGTGAGTGGCGTCTTGTACCTGATCGAAGGTTAAAATGCTTTCGAGCATGGGCATTTCGTCTTGAACTTTGCTGAGTTTCTGAAAGAGCGATTTATCGGAAACTACCACCATTCTTGCTTCAGCGTGGTTAAGAATATAAGTAATTTCCGGAACCAATAATGAAACATGTATCGGGACATGTACCACACCGATTTGCGACATGCCCATCTCCATAAAATTCCATTCGGGACGGTTGTTGGTGAGGGTGGCAATCTTGTCACCTTTCTTAAAACCAAGTGCCAGCAAGCCATAGCTGACAAGGTTTGCCTGCTGATGGTAATCTTGTGAAGTGTATTCTTTCCATTTTCCGGCTTCTTTTGCGGCTAACTTAAAACGGCCAACGGTACCGGGATTTGCACGAAACCTGTCGAACAAATCAAAAATTCTTGTTTCAGTCATTAAAATTGAGGAATTTAGGGGTAATTAAGACTTTATGGTGCAAAAATACAATATTCCTGTGTTGGATTTATAAATGATACCATCCTGCCCACTGAGCCACAGTGTAGGTTTTAGGATTCCTTTCGGCAGAAGTTAATATCAGGCAGCAGGTTAATATTTTTAGATTGGCAAGAGAGATCAGGCGACTAAAAATTGGACTACAACTTGATGACTTTTAAAACCTTGTTGCTGTTTAGCATCCTGATGTTTACCAGGTAAAATCCTCTTCGAAAATGACGTACAGGAATGCTTATTTGATTTCCGTCAACAATTCCGCTTTGTTGCAGGAGCACTGCTCCCTGCAGGCTTATGATTTCAACATGGTAATGGGTCAGTGGGGATAGGCCTTGGGTATGAATCAACAGGATATCTTCAACAGGGTTGGTTACGGAAAGATCAAGTTCTGCTGCAATGGGTTTAATACCAATGGCCGGCTCCTGATCAATTTCGATGCTGAGTAACACCGGAAGGTGGTCGGACATGTAGTAAAGCGCTTCAAGCACTGCCAATGGAGCTGCAGAATTGAAAGGTGAATCGAGAAGTGATTTGTTTAAACGCTGCCCATCCTGGCCCATGGCACGATAAGAGCCAACAATATATTTTGCCTTATCATAACCAAGCCTGATGTCGTTTGAGATGAGGATGAAATCGAAGCGGTCGTCCATACCCCCTGTGCTGTGGCAACCTGATGAGGATGTGCGTGTTGACTGCGTATGGTAATTTGAATAAGAAGCGTTGCCGCTCCAGCTACCAACCTGGTTAATAGGATCATAAAAGCGGTAGTTGGTGATGGAATAATAGAGCAGGTTCTGAAAAGCAGGTTCTGAGGAGTTGTATAAGTTCAAATCGCCCAAGAACAGGTAATTTCCCGGCTGCTTGTAAGCATGTAAATAGTTGAGCGCATTCAGTGTCATTGTGCTGCGCTGCTGTTGGTCGCTGGAAGTATTTCCGGCTTTAAGGTGTGCTACAATGCAGTGTAAGTAAACCGTATCGCCTTGTTGCAGCTCGGGAGAATTGTAATAAAGCGTGTATAGATCAATATCCCTGACCATAGATTGCAGCACTTCCTGGTTATGCAGGGTTAGTTTTTGATTGTTGTAATAAAGCATATTGACGATGTTCGATCCGGCCAGGTTAGGGCAGTTGGCCATTGAATAGGAAATGGTGGTGATTTGAGATAATACTGTGGTCAAAATGCGTTGATGAAAAATATCGGAGCTTGATATTTCATTTACCGTGAAAATATCTGGCAAATCGTGAGCCAGGATGGTTCGCAGATAATATTCTTTTGAGGTGGAATTGTTATTCGAAGAGGTGCAGAAAGTTGTATTTGCGCCATAATAAAGCAGGTTGTAGTGCATCACCCTCAGCGTATCACTGGCAAGCGTATTGATGGCCAGTGTGGCAAACAGTAGAAAAAGTATGTGTTTTGGTAGTATGCTGGTCATCGTAGTTTAAAAAGAAAACGGTGAAGCTCGTTTACACGTGCTACCGGAATAATTTCAATGTCTGAGCGTGCAGTGTCAATTCCTTTGAGGTTGTATTTTGAGATATAGATTTTTTCGAAACCCAGTTTTTGAGCTTCTGCAATGCGTTGGTCAATTTTGTTCACAGTCCGTATTTCACCCGAAAGGCCCACCTCGCCGGCGAAGCAGGTTTTATGATTGATGGGGATATCCTCTACTGATGAAAGCACCGATGCGATCACTGCCATATCAATGGCCGGATCATCTACCCGTATTCCACCGGTGATGTTAAGGAATACGTCTTTGGCTCCCAGGTGGAAACCCATGCGTTTTTCGAGCACAGCCAGCAACATATTCAGCCGGCGGGGGTCAAATCCGGTGGTGCTGCGCTGTGGAGTGCCATATACGGCACTACTCACCAATGCCTGAATCTCAATGAGCATGGGCCTCATGCCTTCAATATTGGCAGCTATTGAAATACCACTCATCTCCTCTTCGCGTTGCGAAAGCAGAATCTCCGATGGGTTGCTTACCTCGCGAAGTCCACTGTTAGTCATCTCATAAATGCCCAGCTCGGCAGTGGATCCGAACCTGTTTTTCATAGCCCGCAGAATCCGGTACCCATAATGACGGTCGCCTTCGAATTGCAGCACCGTATCAACCATGTGCTCAAGGATTTTCGGCCCTGCAAGCATCCCGTCCTTGGTGATGTGACCTATGAGCACCACTGGTGTATGGGTTTGTTTGGCGAACTTCTGCAATTGAGCAGCGCACTCGCGCACCTGCGAGATACTTCCTGCAGTTGAATCAATGCTTTCGGTGGTGAGGGTCTGGATGGAATCAACTACCACCAGTTGTGGTTCCATCTCACCAAGATAACGGGCGATGTTCTGAACCGTGGTTTCGTTGTAGAGGTAACAATTGGGATTGTGGATGCCAAGGCGTTTAGCACGCATCAGGATTTGTTCCTGGCTTTCCTCGCCCGAAATATACAGTACCTTAAGGGGTAGGTTAAGGGCGATCTGCA
Organism: Bacteroidales bacterium; assembly: GCA_030684735.1. GTDB lineage: Bacteria > Bacteroidota > Bacteroidia > Bacteroidales > JAAYJT01 > JAAYJT01. The sequence goes on from JAUXXY010000270.1 coordinate 6,418, forward strand.
ACATCAGGGTTGATTTGCCGATGCCTGGTTCGCCACCTACCAGGATAACGGATCCCGGAACCAATCCCCCGCCCAGCACACGGTTAAATTCTTGGTTATTCGTGTTTAATCTATCCTGTACCTCGGAGCTTATTTCGGTGATGGGTCTGGGTTTCGGCAATAGGGATGATATTTTTTGCCAGGCATCGTGTTTATTGTCGCGATGGATCACCTCTTCCACATAGGTGTTCCATTCGCCACATGAGTTGCATCGCCCAATCCATTTGGAGGACTGTGCACCACAGTTCTGACAAAAAAAAGCTGTTTGTGTCTTAGCCATCCTGTTTCCTGTGGTCAGTTAGTTTTTTAATCAAATCTGTGGTCGAGTAACCTTGGGTCAGGGCAATGGTTATTACCTGTCCTCCGCGACTCAGCACAATGTCGTGTCCGGCAATTTCCTCAACCTGATAATCTTTGCCTTTCACCAACACATCTGGTTGCAAGGCTTTGATGAGTTCATAAGGTGTATCTTCATCAAAAATTACTACCGCATCAACAAATTGCAATGCTGCCAACACGGTAGTTCTGGCCTGTTGGTTGTTGATTGGCCTGCCGGAGCCTTTCAGTCTGCGCACCGAATTGTCAGAATTGACCCCAATAATCAGTACATTGCCTGCATCGGCCGCACGGCTAAGATAGTCAATATGTCCGAGATGGAGGATATCAAAGCAGCCATTTGTAAAAACAATTTTCTTCTCCTCTTTTCGCCAAACTGCCAATTGCTTTAACAAATCAGTCAGGGGATATATTTTTCCTTTCAAAAGGGATAGCTTTTGCATTGGCGGGGTTATTTTTTGAGGAAATGATCAGCATAAATGAGATAATGCCGATTACTACGATGAATAATATTT
>JAUXXY010000271.1 GCA_030684735.1 Bacteroidales bacterium
GATGCAAACATAGAGTTCCGGCTGCCGGTTTCATCGCATGTGACCATTGACATATTTGATTTGCAAGGCCGGAAGGTGGCAACCTTAGTAAACGAAATCAGAAATTCAGGAACCTATGCTCTACATTGGAACGGTACATCATCGGATGGAAAGGTTATCCCTGAAGGCATTAATGTTGTACGGATGATTGCAGGCAACCAAGTAATCAGCAGGAAAATCGTATTTACCCGGTAATCAAAAACATAACCGATAAAAAACCGGAAGGATTTTTCGCCTCTCCGACTATTTTATCAATGGTTGCGAACATCTATCTCACAATGGTCATTTCATTGATCAGGTGGGTGGCACCGGCATATTTATCAATTACAAAGAGCACGTACCGGATATCAACATTAATGGTTCGTTGCAGTTCTGTTTCAAAAGCAATATCACCGCTCATGGCTTCCCAGTTGCCATCGAAGGCGATGCCGATCAAATGCCCGTCGCCATTGGTTACGCCACTCCCTGAGTTGCCCCCGGTAATGTCGTGGTTGGTGATAAACCCAACGTAAAGATTACCATCGGTACCGTATTGTCCGAAATCTTTCATTTGATAAAGCTCTTTTAATCTGGACGGAACTATGAATTCCTCATTCGATGGGTCTTCTTTTTCCATCACGCCAGCGAGGGTGGTTTTGTAGTCGTAGTGAACAGCATCAGCAGGATAGTAATCAAGAACCTTTCCAAAGGTCATGCGGATGGTTGAGTTGGCATCAGGAAAAAACACCTTATCGGGCTGCATTTCGCGCAAGGCGTTTACCCAAAGCTTTTCAGCCTTCGAAACCATGCCTTGCCCGGTGCGGAAACCCCCTGCGGCCTTCATGGCCAGTTCCTGAAGTTGCTGGCGTGCTTTGAACAGGGGGTCGCGCTTGATGGTTTTCAGGGTTGGTTTTTCCAGGAATTTTTCAAGTGCCTGGCGATTCGAGAATACGGAATTAGCATACACCCAGTCGGCATATGCCTCGAAATTGCCTTTGAATTTTTTCATGACATCGCCGAAAAACGCCGGGTGCCACTGGCCATCGAGGTTTTTGTGCAATACATGCATGAAAGTGGCAAACAAGTTCCGGTCGGTGTTGTAATCGTAGTCTTTGTAATAATCATCAAGTTTCGGGCGTAATACTCCTACTGCTTCCTTGAGTGCTTCATGGTTTTTAGGATCTTTTTCGAGTACGGCATAAATACCGGATACTCCAGCACTTATGCCCAGCGCAGAGGCACTTCCCATGGCGCCAAGGTTTAGGGTCATCATGTTCAGTGCTTCTTGTTGCATCAGCTGGTAACCTTGTTGCATTTGGCTGAGCACCTTACTGTATTTTTCATTTCGGGTTTCGTCCTGGCTCACCCAACGATTGAAATCTTTCTCAATTTCCTGTTTTTGCTCAAACACGTTTAATCTTTTTAAGCCGCGGGTTTGCCCGATGAAGTATTTCCAGCTATTTGCAATGGAAGCATAACTTGAGGCATACTGGATTTTTACTTTTGCATCGGCATCCATGTGCTCTTTCATGATCTCGAGCCTTTTGCCAAGCAAATTAACGATAAGGGGCTGAAAATGCTCAATATTATATTGAACACCATAGGAAGTGAGGTAGCGTTGTGTGTTGCCGGGGAAACCCCAAATCATCGCAAAGTCTTCACATTCAACGCCTTTAATGGAGATAGGCAAGTGATGTTTGGGCTTCAGGGGTATATTATCCTTTGAATAGCCGGCGGGTGAGCCATCAGGAGCAGTGTAGATGCGCAGCACGGCAAAGTCGCCGGTATGGCGTGGCCACATCCAGTTGTCGGTGTCGCCGCCAAATTTACCGATGGCCGAAGGAGGTGCTCCCACTAAGCGCACATCGCGATAGGTTTCATACACCAACATATAGTATTCGTTGCCGGAGAAAAAAGATTTAACGGCCACATCGTATTTACCATTTTCGCTGTTTTCTTCTTTCAGTTTGTTTATTGCCTTGCGTATGACAGCACTACGGTCGGTGTCGCTCATTTCAGGAGTTATATCAGCAAGCACTATGGAAGTCATATCTTCCATTCTTACCAAAATGGTAGCAGTGATGCCTTCGTTGGGCAATTCTTCTTCGCGATTCATGGCCCAGAAACCGTCTGTGAGATAATCAAGTTCCACCGAACTGTGTTTTTGGAGCATATCGTAGGCGCAGTGGTGGTTGGTAAGCAGTAGCCCTTGGGGCGAAACAATCTCGGCAGAGCAGAAAAAGCTGTTGGGTGCGCCCCCTCCCGCAAGACCCACGATCGCATCTTTGAGGCTGGCATTGTTAATGCTGTAAAGTTCATCGGCAGTGAGTTTCAGGCCCATTTTCTGCATGTCGGAATAAATCAGGTCTTTGAAAAACATAGGAACCCACATGCCTTCGTCGGCCCTTATTTGTGTAAGTAATCCTGTAAAAAGGATAAACGTAAAAACTAAACTTTTGATTTTCATTTGATTGTTGCTAATTGGTGGTTGTACATGGTTTAAATAATATTAGATCCCCAGCACTTTTTTTCCTTTGATAAAAACAATATCCACCGGAATGTTCAGGGCATTAACTGTATCAAGATCTTTCCTTAGCTGGTCGCTCATCACTCCATCGGTTTCGATAAGCGATTTGGCTGTTTCATAATCACCATTGCCCTGGATGGTCAAAATGAGGTTCACTTGCTCAACTACAGCCAGTTTCATTTTGTCGAAATCAACCAGGTATGTTCCGTTTTTCTGGTAAATGAAAGCGCCGCTGTTTGCAAAGTGTTTCAGGTTTAGCATGTTGGCTTTTCCATGGGCACTTGCGGCGCCAAAACGGCTGGAGCGGAAAATGCTTGCAAAGAAGGTAACATAATTGTCCATCACTTCTCCGCTCGAGATTTCGCCAATTTCATAAAGCTTCGTTACCAGGTAAAGCCCCAGGATGTCGGCTTTGGCTTCTTCAAGCACAGCGTACTGTTCTTTCAAGGCTTCGCGAACATTTCCTTTGCCATTGATCGTGTTTTTGATACCCATGCCGTGAGCCACTTCGTGAAAAGTAATGTTTTCGAAAAAAGCGTCGAATTTGATATGATTTTGTTGAGCAGGGTCAATCAACAGATTAGCAATAGGGACCAGAATATTGTCGAACTTGGCTTTCATTGCGTTTTTTAGCTGCAGCTTGCGCGAACCTTTCTGTAGTTGCACCTCTTCATCGTTGGGCAGATTGATGGCGATGGTCTTGCTGCCTGCATTACAGTCACCGGCATAGAACAAAGCTTCATAAACATTCATATCAGAATCTGATCCGGGACGTTCTTGTTTATACTCATCCGGAACCGGTAGGCCTTTTTGAAGATCGGGCAGCATGGCTGCATATTTTTCGAGCCGGGTACTCCATGTCAGGTCTTTCACGAGTACAAAGGCTTCATGGGCGGCTTTATAACCAAAAAGACGGTCTTCGTAGTTTTCGATAGGCCCTGCCACAAAATCAAGCTTCGATGTTTTCATATCCATCCAGGCAAAGTCGCTGGGCTGGTAGTTATCAGTCAGGAGCGCTTCGATGCGCAGGGCGATGTATTTTTTAAATCCTTCGTCACCAATTAGTTCAGCCGCACGGCGCATCAGGTCGGCAGCTTTTTCATGTTGATCGCGGTATGCCACTGAGTAAGGAATGGTAATCAGTTCGCCGTTTTCGTTGCGGCGC
>JAUXXY010000273.1 GCA_030684735.1 Bacteroidales bacterium
ATTCTACGGTTTCCTATCGGGATCGGATAACCTGCCGCGCGAGTTTGACGGGAAAAAAGTCACACACAAGCTGCAAAAAGCCTGGCACCTGATCCTGGGATTAGAATACGACATTACTAACAATCTGCTGTTGAATCTCGAAGGTTATGTCAAGGATTTTACCCAACTTACCAACCTCAACCGGGACAAAATCTATGAAGACAGGCCAGACTATGCAGATAAACCAGACCGCCTACGCAAAGATTTCATCATCGAAACCGGAATGGCCAATGGAGTTGACCTCTCAATGAAATACGAAAGCAAAGGTTGGTATCTTTGGACAGTCTATTCCCTGACTTTTGTTGACCGGTATGATGGCGTGATCAATTATGCCCCGCATTTCGATCGTCGCCATAGCGTGAACCTGGTGGCTACCTACCAGTTTGGCGAAGACAATAATTGGGAAGTCAGTGGCAGATGGAACTATGGCAGCGGATTCCCATTTACCCAATCGCAGGGATATTACGAAAGGTTAACCTTTAATGATGGAATTTTCACCGACTACACTTCGCTTAATGGCAGATTGGAGGTTGTATATGCTGAGTTGAACCAAGGCAGACTCTCCGATTATCACAGAATGGATATAAGTGTTCAAAACCGCATTAGTTTTGGTAAACACACCAAGCTCGAAACTACGGCAAGCGTTACAAACCTTTATAACCGGAGCAATGTTTTTTATCTCGATCGCATTACTGGCGAACGAATTAATCAACTGCCCATCATGCCAAGCTTAGGCATAAGCCTGTCGTTCTGATAATGTTAGAGAGCAGGAAATCATTATTGGTTTTGCCGCAAAAGATTGAAAGCTCACTCCTTGGTTTTTGAATCAATCAATATGGTTACGGGGCCATCGTTGATGAGATAAACATCCATCATGGCTCCAAATTCACCGCTTTCAATTGGTTTGGAGAGCAAGGCAGATAATGTTGACTTGAAAATCTCATATAAAGGTATGGCAGTTTCGGGTTTTGCCGCCTTGATATACGACGGACGGTTGCCTTTGCGCGTACTCCCATGCAAGGTAAACTGACTGACAATCAGTATTTCACCCCCTGTTTCCGCTAAGTCGAGGTTCATCACCCCCGAAGCGTCATTAAATATTCTGAGGCGACTGATTTTCCCGCACAACCATTCAACGTCTTGCTGCCCATCGGTTTCTTCAATTCCTAACAAAACCAGCATTCCCTTACCGATTTTACCGGCAATGCGATTTTCAATTATTACTGATGCCTCTTTAACCCGCTGAATTACAACACGCATAAATCATTAAATTGAGAATTGATAATTGGGGACAAGCTACTATATTATATCAATTAAACGATATTGTTTATGTTGTAAGTATTTAACTGACCCGCCTGTCAATATTGTTAAAAAATCAATTTAAGTTTTACCCTATAATAATCTTGTATCGTTTTGTTATATTAACCACTGAGGCATCCCGAAGCTGCGGGAAGCACTGATCCGCACATAGAAATTCTCCATTCTCCATTCTCCATTCTCAATTTTCAATTCTCAATTTTCAATTCTCAATGCCCACTCCTCAATCCCAGTCGTTAATGTCCAACTCTTCATCATTCAGAATACTCAGGTAGCTCTTGTATCTTGTACGGCTGATGGTTCCGGTTTCAATGCATCGCTTTACCTCGCAGCTGGGCTCGTGAGTGTGGGTGCAATTGTGGAATTTACATTGCATGCTCACGGCACGCATTTCTGGAAAACGTTCCCACACCTCCTTGCGGTCGAAATCGGTGAGGCTGAATTCCTTTATCCCTGGTGTATCAATGATGAATCCACCCGAAGGCAACTCAAACATTTCGGCAAAGGAGGTGGTATGTTTTCCTTTTTCATGAAGGGCCGAAAGTTCGCCGGTTTTGAGCTTCAGGCCAGGTTCAATGGCATTGATTAAAGCTGATTTGCCCACACCCGAATGGCCTGATAGCAGGATTGTTTTTCCGGCCATGCGTTTTTTTAGATTGTCTAACCCGTCGCCACGCAGTGCCGAAACAAAATAGCACTGATAACCAATGCCTGAATAGAGTTCTGAAAGGAGATGCAAGCTCAGAAGTATAGAGTTATCGTAAATGTCGTACTTATTAAAAACAATACTTGCGGGAATATGATAGGCTTCGGCAGTGATTAGGAAACGATCCATGAAGCCAGTTGAAGTAGCCGGCATGGCCAATGTGGCTATAAGCCAGGCTTCGTCGAGGTTGGCTGCAATAATATGCGAAGCCTTTGACAAGCGTGTGGCACGACGGATGATGTAATTATGCCGTGGCAATACCGCAGCGATCAAACCAGTGTTGCTTCCACTTTCGATAGTGATGCTTACCCTGTCGCCAACAGCAACTACATTGGTAGTTCTGACTCCTTTCATGCGCAGTTTACCCCGCAGGCGACATTCAATGCGAGAGCTATTTTCCAAACGAACGGTATACCAAATTCCGGTTGAACGAGTAATAATGCCTTCCACAAATAGTTGAAATATGATTTTTGTGTAAATTTACAACATTCAGACTAATTCTCTCTTCTCACACATAGCCACACATTTATAATAGTCTATTTTGCAATTTCACTCATTATTGCAGGTGTAATAACTTCGAAAGCCTTCAATTTTGCATGTGAATAACGTTGGAATAAGGCCATTCTAATTCAACCTGTACATTTTGCCGGGCAAGCATCTGATAAGCCCTTCAAACTCAAGATTCAGAAGGGCACTGGCTGCTTTTGTGGGGCTTAAGCCACTCGACGAGCACACCTTATCAATGCTTGCCTCCTCCGAGTTCTTCAGTACCTCTATAACAGCAGCTTCTTCGCTGTTTAGCTCGAGCATTAATTTTTGTTGCACAGGTTTCGATTTCTTTAAATCATCCCATCCCATGATATATTTTATATCAGCAGCCGACTGTATAAGGTGGGCACGGTTGGTTTTGATCAGGTAATTACAACCTTCGGAAAAATAATCACCGATCCGGCCTGGTACCGAAAACACATCCCTGTTGTAAGAGTTCGCTATTTCGGCCGTAATCAAAGCCCCTCCTTTTTTCCCACCTTCCACAACTACTATCGCATCAGAAAGGCCGGCAATAATGCGATTGCGGGTAGGAAAATTCTCACGATCGGGATTGGTGTTCGAGGGGTAATCGGTTATCAGGCCTCCACGATGCACCATTTTCCCTGCCAGGGGTTTGTTTGTTGCAGGATATATGCGGTCGAGCCCATGAGCAAGCACTCCAACGGTGTTCAATCCAACATCGAGAGCTGCTTTGTGGGCACATGCGTCAATGCCATAGGCCAGCCCACTTACAACAAGCACATTTAATGAAGCCAGCCCTTCGGTTATGGCAAAGCATATCTCCTTACCGTATGTGGTTGCCCGGCGGGTTCCAACTATAGCCACCACTTTCGAATCATTCAAATCGGCGTTGCCCTTGTAATAAATCAACAACGGGCCATCAATGCATTCCTTTAACCGTTTCGGATAGCTTTTGTCGGTATAAAAAAGTGTAGTGATCTTATATTTCTCGATGAATTCAATCTCTCTGGCAGCACGGTCGAGTGCTGCTTCACGGTGGGCCAACACAATATTGACCAGGGTTTCTCCAATTCCCTCGGCCCTGAGTAAAGCCTTGCGATTTTCTTTAAATACAGCCTCAGCTCCGCCGCAAACAGCTACCAGGTTTTTGCCAAGCACATCTCCGATACCAGGAATAAAAGTAAGTGCAATTTGATGAAGTGTTGACATGAAGAAAACGAACAGAATGCCTTGATTAATAAAATAGTGGTTAACCAAAACACCGCTAAGGTAAACCCAATCTGCCGTTTTCGTTAACCAGGATACAATAACTTGACCACCGGGTAAAAATACTTAAAATCGCAGTACAACAACAATTCTTACTTATTTTCCCTTTTGCACCAAGCCTTAGGTATGTATCATATTGTTTTTTACCATGATCGGTTCGGACGGCTGAAAAGAACCAGCTAATCCGTTTAATGACTCATCCAGCATTTCATAGAATTATACTGGCCATCACCCTCGATTTCGAAACTCACAAGAAGACAACTTTCGTAGAATGCAAACGAAATACGTATTCTAAAATGACGTCAAACTTCCAGGAAATTCGTAGGTTTGTCGCCACAAAGATATCATCGACATTGTTATTTATTACCCGGCTCTTTTCAGTATTGTCAGCTCTGCTTATCTTCTTTTCGAATAGGGCGGACTTAAGAACATACCCAATCCGGAATATTTGTTTTAGAAAATAACCAAACCCAACATATCATGCAGCTAACTGAATTTGAGGATATTCGTCCATATAATGACAGCGAGGCTCCCCAAAAGATACAACTTTTGCTTGCCGATCCAAAGTTCAACGAGGTCCTGGAATTTCTTTTCAAAGATGCCCACAAAATAAACTCGTTCAGGAATTCCCTTACAAAAGTTAATACCATTGATCAGATACAGCGAAGTGTTGCGACACCCCTAGTTGAGCAGATTATTCAATCAACAACGAATGGACTAACCTGCAGCGGGCTCAAGAATCTGGACAAACATAAATCCCATCTGTTTATTTCCAATCATCGCGATATTATTCTGGATTCAGTGTTTCTGAATTACATGATTATCAAAAACGGAATGAACACCACGCAGATTGCCATAGGTGATAACCTGCTTATTTACGATTGGATTTGCCATACGGTTAAACTTAACCGTGCGTTTGTGGTAAAACGCAACATTTCGTCACGTGAACTGCTTGAAGCATCGAAGAAGCTTTCAGCATACATCCGTAGGTCGCTAACCGAAAATAACATTTCTGTATGGATTGCCCAGCGCGAAGGGCGGACGAAAAATGGCAATGACCAAACGCAAATTGCTCTGCTTAAAATGTTGAACATGAGCAATAATAAAAGTCTGGCTGAAGGTTTCAAGGAATTAGCTATCATTCCGTTGTCGATATCATATGAAATTGAACCTTGCGGCATTTCAAAAGTCTCGGAATTGATTCAGAGAGACACGGATGGTTTTCAGAAAACAAGTGTCGATGATTTAAAGAGTATGGCATTAGGAATGTTCAATCCGAAAGGAAGGGTTCATTACTCATTCGGAAAGCCCATCCTTGCCAGCTTTCTCGAAGCGAACAACCATCTGCCAACCAATAAATTTATACAGGAGCTGGGTATCCGGATTGACCACCACCTCCATCAGAACTTTCGGTTGTGGCCGAACAATTACATTGCCTATGAAATGTTAAATGGAACAGGTGGGTTTACTGATAAATACACATCTCAGGAAGTTATAGAATTTAAGAAATTGCTCAGCGATGCTGAGGAAAATATTTCGCAGAACCCTGAGGAAGTTGCCTATCGATTTCTTAAAATGTATGCAACACCGGTTGAGAATTCGTTGATCGCAACTGATGTTTTTAGATTATAGCCCGGTGTGAAATATTATAGATTGGACTGGTTTTATTTTCTCTAATATTGCATACAGGCTTTAAAATTTTACAAGTTCGTTGATACCGAATAAACTCCAGATAGTGAAAAACATCACTCCATTATCAGGTGAATATATTGGCCTTGTCAAACAACCAGGTCTGAGCTATTAACAGCGACTGCTTCTGTAATTCCTATACCAGGGTTTTCGAGATTGATTATGATAACAACAACACCTTATTCAGGGCAAATAATCCTGCCCCATAGTCTTATTTCAGCACTCGGATTCAAATATAAATGGAAAGATTTGACTACATAGTCAAGGACTTGATACTTGAATCCAGGTATCCCTATTGTTAATACTGTTAACTTCTAATTTTTAGAAATAGTGTACTTTTGTCCTCTTTAAAATTTTTCTATAGGATGCAGCAAACTGTTTAGTTGGGCGTAGAGGATCGTGTTTAAATGCAAGAACAAACTAGCTCGGATAAACCAAATGTATTACGACCAAAAAATAAAGTAGAGATTATAGCGGCAACACCCAACGCGGGCAAGGCGAAATTGTGAATTT
>JAUXXY010000001.1 GCA_030684735.1 Bacteroidales bacterium
GATGATGTGCCGGACGAGATCAAAGGCCGACGATTGGAAGAAATTATCCGGTTGCAGCAAAATTTATCCTTGCGCAGCAACCGTAGCGATATTGGAAAAACGTTTGAAGTATTGGCCGAGGGCTATTCGAAACGCTCAAACGCTGAGTTGATGGGTCGCAACAGCCAAAATAAAGTGGTGATCTTTAAAGCAGAAAATCATTTCTCTGGTCAATATCTTAAGGTTAAGATAACATCTTGCTCTGCAGCAACCCTCAGAGGCACTCCAAACGTATGAAAATTGTAATTAGACTCAAATAAATTGTATTTTAGCAATAAACGCTACCTTTGTCAACACAAGATAAATTTAACCAAATACTCCTTATTTATTATGAAGAAACAACAACTGGCCCTTCTGGCGCTAATTGTTATGTCGCTTGGAACGGCCCGGACGGCTTATGCCTGTACAAATATCCTGATCACTAAAGCAGCTTCTGTTGATGGTTCAACCATGATCAGCTATTCAGCCGACTCACATGTGTTATATGGCGAGTTATATCATTGGGACGCCCGAACCTGGCCCGAGGGAACCATGATGGATGTTTACGAATGGGATACCGGAAAATATCTTGGCAAGATTAAACAAGCACGGCAAACCTATAATGTGGTTGGCAATATGAACGAGCACCAGTTGGCCATTGGCGAAACTACTTATGGGGGCTTGAACGAACTTGGTAAACAGGATGTGGCCATCGTGGATTATGGTAGTTTGATTTATGTAACTCTCCAACGTGCTAAAAATGCACGCGAAGCCATCAAAATTATGTCGGATCTTGTTGATGAGTATGGCTACTACAGCTCGGGTGAATCTTTTTCAATTTCCGATCCCAACGAAGTGTGGATTCTTGAAATGATAGGCAAAGGCCAGAAAGAAAAAGGCGCTGTGTGGGTAGCAATGCGCATCCCTGACGGGTATATTTCGGGCCATGCCAATCATGCAAGAATTCAAACTTTTCCATTGGCGAATGGCAAAAACTCAATCTCTTCGAAACAACTGGATAAAATCATGAATCCCGGAATTGAGGTGGTATATGCACATGATGTCATCAGTTTTGCCCGCAGCAATGGCTGGTTTGATAAAAAAGACAACGAGTTTAGTTTTTCTGATATTTATAATCCCGTTGATTTTGGTGGAGCCCGTTTTTGCGAAGCGCGTGTGTGGTCTGTCTTCAGAAAACTCAATCCCGACATGGATAAGCATCTTGATTATGCCATGGGGCGCAATCTCAAAAACCGTATGCCATTATGGATTAAACCCAACCGTAAAGTGTCGGTGGCTGATATGATGGGGTTCATGCGCGATACCTATGCCGGAACCCCCCTTGATATGTCGAAAGATATTGGAGCTGGCCCATATGCCAAACCGTATCGCTGGCGGCCGCTCACCTTTAAAGTAGATGACGTTCAGTATTGTAACGAGAGGGCCATCGCTACCCAGCAAACCGGTTTTGTTTTTGTAACTCAATCACGTTCGTGGCTGCCCGATCCCATCGGTGGGATTCATTGGTTTGGTCTTGATGATGCCGGAAGCACTGTGTTCGTACCTATGTATTGCTCCATCACCGAGGTTCCCGAAACTTTTGCCCGTGGCAATGGGGCCATGATGGTGTGGTCCGATAATTCTGCTTTCTGGATTTTTAACCAAGTCTCAAATTATGCATATACACGTTACAATGTCATCATCGAAGATATCAGGGAAATTCAGAAAGAACTTGAGGGGAAGTTTATTGCTTACACCCCTGCCATTGACAAAGCGGCGCTGGAGCTTTATGCTGTTGACAAAAACCTGGCTGTGCAATTTCTGACCGAGTATTCAGCAAAACAAGGTGAATACACTTTTGAAAGGTGGAAAAAGCTCTATCAGGACTTGTTTATGAAATACATGGACGGAAATATCAAACATGCTGATCCGGGGCAACAAAACCCAACAGTGAAATTTCCTGGTTATGGCGAAAATTGGAACCGCCGTATTGCTAACGAAACCGGTGACCATTTGAAAGTAGTTAAATAACTTGGTAATTCCCTGTTCGAAAAGGCTGGTACATTCATTATCTTTGCATTTTTATTCATCCAATGCCAACAATTATTTAATACCCTGATACGAGCATGGAAAATCAACCTTCCAACCCTGTGTTCAGCATTAAGAATATCCTCATCGGGCTTCTGATTCTGCTGGCTATTGTCATGGGTTTGTTGTATGTTCTGAACAAATCCAAATTTAATACACTAATGGCTGAGAAGGAACAACAGCGTATGGTTTTTCAATCAGAACTTGATTCTTTAATAACCGAACATGAACGGGTCAAGCAAGAATATGGCTCATTGACTTTAGTATTAACCGAAAAAGATAGTGTAATTCAAGCAAATGCCATTGAAATCAAAAAATTGCTTGATACACAATGGGAATTTTACAGGGTGCAGAAGAAGCTCGATCAACTCAGAAAAATCTCGCAGGGATATCTGAAGCAAATGGATTCGCTGTTTACCGTCAACCGCGAGTTGAAAGAAGAAAACATCAAGGTTAGGGCCGACTTTGAACGCGAGAAGATAATCACACGCGATCTGCAAAAAGACAAGCAAGAGCTGGTTGAAAAAGTTGAATTGGCAGCAGTGCTCAGGGCTTATGGAATTGATGCCAATGGGATTTCGTTAAGCGGTGGGCGGGGTCGGGAAACGGCAACCGACCGTGCCCGGCGAACTGATAAAATTAAAATGTGTTTCACGTTGGCCGAAAATGCAGTTATTCAACCTGGAATCCGCGATATTTATTTAAGGGTTGCACGTCCGGATAACCGTATCCTTGCAAAAGGCCTGGGCGATGAGTATTCATTCATTTACAGGGGCGAAATTCTTCAATACACCTCCAAAGAAACCGTGAATTATCAAAATGAAAGCATTCAGGTTTGCAGCCAATGGATACACCGGAATGTTAAAGATCTGATGCAACAAGGCCTTTATGTGGTTACTATTTTTGCTGACGACCAGGAAATAGGCCAAACTTTCTTTGAGCTAAAATGAGTTTTTTGCTCTTCAAACGAAAATACATTTACTGCACAAGTACCTTGCTTCGGGCAAACGGTTTTTCGTCTTCATAGAGCGATTCGACTATGAAAACACCCTTACCATAGTTTGCAAGGTGCAGCAATAATTCTTTTTTCAGGGGTTTCGTTTCGTAAACCATCTGCCCCAAGGCGTTGTAAACCCTTATTATCATTCCCGATTCAGGGAGGGTGATATTCACTAAACCTTTTGTTGGGTTTGGGCCCAGCAGCATACTGGCCTTCGCAATTTCATCAATTCCAACAATGGGGGTTCCGGCAAATGTAACATTGTCCCAGCGCCACGTACCCAAGGTAGCATACGCACTTGCAGGAGTCGAAGCAGCGTAGTTGGTTCCGTCAACAAATTCCGAAACAAGACGAATGGCAAACGCAGGGTTGTTGTTGGCCCCGGCAAATGCTGATAAGTTAGCATTCCTCACAAACCAGGTGTCCCCAGCATCAGCAATGTAACGTCCGTTGTCGAACCCAACATCAACCCCTGCTTTGGTGTTTATAGCATTGGTGGCAGTAGCAACAAAATCTACCCAAGTGCTGCCATTGAGAGTATATTTTAGCCTCACGCGGTTAGCGCCAGTATTACTGTGTCGCTGATCCCAGGATACGATGATATCCTTATAGTTACTGGTGCTCACCGTATATTGAACACCCCCTGTTCCGGAATTAGTGCCTTGTGCGGGGTAAGTGGAGGTGTTCCATGCTCTGTCAGGAACACCTGCTACTCCATTTGCAAAGCTTTGTGTTGTGCCACCTACTAAGGCGGCTATTCCCGATCCAGTGGCTGGTGTGATTACATCAACCTCAAAAGTCCACTGTGTAATAGTGGTTTGTGAAAAAAGCCCGTTAAAAACTGACAATAACAAGATCGTTGCCATCGAAAAGAAAAATTTGTAAATGTTTTTCATCGCTTTGTGTTTTGGTTATTGATAAAATGATTAAGGTACCACATTGACGCTATTTAAATATTGAAGGCTACAAAATAACACAATTTTTATGAAAAATGGCCTGGATATCAAGAAAAAATTGAATAATTTGATTTTTTCCTAATTTCGATTTCCAGGCATTCATTAATAAATAGTTAGCCCACTGAATGGTAGGCCAGATCGCTTCCTTCATACACATGATTTTCACGCTGTCGCAAATTTTGTTCTTAACTTCGCCCTCGAATCATTGCGTTTTTTTATTATGCATCCTCCTCCACTGCTTGAAATAAATAACCTCTGTGTTGATTTTGAATCCGATGCCGGGCTGGTGCGCGCCGTTGATCGTGTAAGCCTGGTATTACAAAAAGGCCAAACCCTCGGAATTGTTGGCGAATCGGGTTCGGGCAAATCAGTAACCGCTCTTTCGGTAATGCGCCTTATGGCCGATGCAGGAAAAATTAGTGATGGCGAAATATGGTTTTCTCCTGATGGGATTAAAAATATTGATTTGTTGAATGCCTCAAATCTGGTTTTGCAGCAAATCCGTGGAAATAACATAAGTATGATTTTTCAGGAACCCATGACCTCGCTGAACCCGGTGCAAAAATGTGGCCGCCAGGTATGTGAAAGTATGATAATTCACGAAAAAGTATCGTTCAAAGACGCAAAAAATCGAACCCTCGAACTTTTTGACGAAGTACTACTCCCTCGTCCTTATTCTGTTTTTAACAGTTACCCACATCAGCTTTCGGGAGGACAAAAACAGCGCGTTATGATTGCTATGGCTGTGTCCTGTAATCCGGTCCTGCTCATTGCAGACGAGCCCACCACCGCGCTGGATGTAACCGTGCAAAAAAGTATTCTTGCCCAGATGAAGCGCCTGCAGCAGAAGTTTTA
>JAUXXY010000018.1 GCA_030684735.1 Bacteroidales bacterium
CAAAGATACGGAATTTAAAATTACGAATGCTTTACAAAGGATTGAGAATTTTGGGTTTGATCCGTTTGGATCTGAATTCATCATTAGGATATTTTAGACTGTTCGCCGGAATAACTGTAGAGGCAAACTGGCAACCCAAGGTCTTACTTATTCGTTACCTGCCTGAAAACGTTTTCAAGCGTTTGATTGACCTTTTGCATCGAAAGCACTGAAAGCCCATTGTCAACGGCAAATTTGAAAATATCTTGCCTGATATCGGCATCACTCGCAGTGATGATTTGCCAGGTATTGCCCTCCAAATTGACAACACGATACGCATCTTTAATTTTTAATAGCACCTTTTCCACAACAGGTCTATCAAATTCTACTACAATTGTCTGATTATCCAGCCCCGGTAAGGACAACGCAACTACAGAATCGTCTGCCACTACTGTGCCTTTATCAATGATGATCACCCTGCTGCACATGGCTTCAACCTCCTGCAGGATATGGGTTGAGAGCATTACCGTTTTTTTTTCTCTCATCTGGCGAATCAGCTCACGTATATCAACTATCTGGTTGGGGTCGAGGCCGGAGGTAGGCTCGTCCAGAATAAGCACTTCGGGATCGTGAATGAGTGCACCGGCAAGACCTACACGCTGACGGTAACCTTTACTTAGCTGTCCCAATCTCTTGTTCTGCTCCCTGGCCAACCCGGTAATTTCGATCATTTTTTCGACCCGGCTTGTAGCTTCAATCCCCAACCGATGAATGCCGGCTAGAAACTGAAGGTATTCACGCACATACATTTCGGGATACAGGGGGTTGGTTTCGGGTAGGTACCCTATTCTTTTCTTAACATCCATCGGCTTATCCTGCACATCATATCCGCACACTTCGGCCTGGCCGGAAGTGGGAGGAATAAAACACGTGAGAATTTTCATCATCGTTGATTTCCCTGCTCCGTTGGGGCCAAGGAAACCTACAATCTCGCCGGACTGTATGTGGAATGAAACATTATTCAGGGCTTTTTGCCCGCTATATATTTTGGTAATCTGCTCAACTTTGATTGACATTATATTCCTCCTTATGCAGGCTAATTAATGATAATAATTATCGTTCTATGCTTTTTGATTCCTTGATTTGTGGCAAATTTACAGAAAATGCCCGAGTGCCTTCGCTGAAGAGCTTAAAAGGCACTTTTATTTACTAACTCAAAATCAGCCTCATTTACTATAGCTGGAATATTTCAAAATCATATTTGGGTGTTAGATGCTGCCAAGTTATGCACAAGAAAAATAAAATAGTTCAAGGGTATTTTGCTAAAACAAAATTAAGTTCTACCTTTGCACCCCTTTTTGAAAGGAAACCTGGATCATCAAAAGAACTGATAATTGCAATGAACACATTATCTTACAAAACAATATCTGCCAATAGTGCCACCGTTGAAAAGGAATGGTTGCTGGTGGATGCCGAGAACCTGGTGTTGGGTCGTATGGCCTCAATAGTAGCCATTTTGCTCCGGGGCAAGCATAAGCCCTATTTCACACCGCATGTTGACTGTGGCGACAACGTCATCATCATCAATGCCGAAAAGGTACGCTTGACCGGGCAGAAATGGAGCAAAAAGGAATATATCCGCCATACAGGGTATCCCGGCGGGCAACGCATATTCACCGCCAAACAGGTGATGAAGGTTAAGCCTACCGCCATTGTTGAGCAGGCCATCCAGGGGATGCTGCCCAAAAACCGTCTTGGTAGCGAACTATTCAGGAACCTGAAAGTATATACAGGCACTGAGCATCCGCACGAAGCCCAACAACCCCGGTTAATAGATCTCAATACAATTAAATAATTGGTTTAGAAATGATCAACACAATAGGTAGAAGAAAAACTGCAGTTGCACGCGTTTATTTAAAAGAAGGCAGCGGTGCCATCACCATCAATGGGAGGGATTACACAGAGTATTTCCCCACTTCCATTCTCCAGTATGTTGTTTTGCAACCTTTCGAAATTCTTGGACTTGCCGGCAAATACGATGTGATGGCTAACGTTGATGGAGGCGGTATTTCTGGCCAGGCCGAATCATTACGTCTTGGAATATCAAAAGCGTTGTGTGTAATAAATCCTGATCATCGCCCGGCATTGAAAATCAAAGGCCTCTTGCGCCGCGACCCCCGTATGGTTGAACGCAAGAAACCCGGTCAGAAAAAAGCCAGGAAAAAATTCCAGTTCAGCAAACGTTAATATTCAGATAATGATCTGTTTAGTATCCAAATTGCCGGGACTCCTGCACAAGGGCTACCTGGCGATTGATTTTTAAAGGAATGTAAACATTAATAAAAACACCATGTCACAAGTAACCTTTGATCAACTTCTCGATGCAGGTGCGCATTTTGGCCACCTCAAAAGAAAATGGAATCCCAACATGGCTCCTTACATCTTTATGGAGCGTAACGGAATCCATATTATTGACCTCTACAAAACCCAGGCTAAGATGGAAGAAGCTGCTGCTGCAGTGAAACAAATTGCCAAATCGGGTAAAAAAATCCTATTTGTAGCTACCAAGAAACAAGCCAAAGACATTGTGGCCGACTATGCTAAAAGCGTCAACATGCCCTATGTTACTGAGCGTTGGCCCGGAGGTATGCTCACCAATTTTGCTACAATCCGCAAGGCTGTTCGCAAAATGTCGTCTATTGACAAGTTGATGGTTAACGAGAATTTCGGACGCTTCTCAAAACGCGAGCGTTTGCAAATTTCGCGCGAACGAGCCAAGCTTGAAAAACAACTTGGAAGTATTGCCGACCTCAACCGACTGCCTTCGGCACTTTTTGTGGTTGACATCATGAAAGAGCACATTGCCGTAGCCGAAGCACACAAACTCAATATCCCCACCATAGCTATCGTTGATACCAATTCAAATCCTAACAAGGTTGATTTCCCTATCCCCGCTAACGACGATGCCTCCAAATCCATAGCATTGATTCTTTCGAGAATTGCTGATGCCATTGGCGAAGGGTTGACCGAACGCAAACTGGACCGCGATAAGCGCGAAGAAGACGAACGTGATGACTTCGAAAGGGATGAATTTGGTGAAATCATCTATCCTGAAGAGGATGATGAAGATGCAGGCTTGTCAAGGAAAGAAAAACAGGAAAAAGCGGCCAAACGTGCTGAGGAAGAGAAGGAAGCAAGAGGCCGCCGCCCTCGCAAAACCCTTACAAGACCAGCCGCCCGTAAGCCCTCACGATAGGCATTTCAACAACAATGATTTACGAAC
>JAUXXY010000034.1 GCA_030684735.1 Bacteroidales bacterium
CACACTCACCCATGTTTTCACCCTCATCATCGCCAGGGCATTGAAAGAAGATGTGCCCGAGCTGAATGTGTTTATCCGTCGGGGTAAGATTATTCCACGAAACACAATCGAAGCCAGCGTGAGCGTGTTGCTCAGGGATCAACAGCTCAGTTCAGTGATGGTGCAGAATGCTGACACCATAACCTTACGCGAACTGGCCGATGTGTTGATGGCTGGTATCCGCAATTCGCGAAGTGGCACCGAGAACAAAACCATGAAAATGAAAGCTTTTCTTGGTAGTATTCCATGGCCTTTCAGGGGTTGGATATTCAAGTTAATAAAACTTCTCACCATCAATTTGGGCCTTGCGATTCCAAGCCTTGGTCTTTCGGCCAGCAGTTTCGGTTCGTTTGTGATTTCAAACATCGGCAGCTTAGGCCTCGATGCGGGTTTCCCCGCCCTTTTCCCTGTATCGAACGTTTCGTTTGTCATGATAATGGGGGGTGTGAGCACCAAACCCTGGGTGGTTGACGACAAAATCGTGCCTCGCCGCATTCTTTGGCTGGGAACTGCCATGGATCACCGGGCTGTAGATGGCTCGCATGGGGGCAAATTGTTCAGATACATACGCGAGGTGCTCAGAAACCCTGAACAGTTGGAACAGAAACCCACGTGGGCATGAGGTTTTGCGTTGATCCGTCGGGGAAAACCGCCGGGGTTGAGAATGCGGGATTGGTGAGGAAATCATCATCACGCAATGTTTTAATAAAGGCGATGAGGTGAGACTTTTCGATGGGGATGAGTTGCACACCCCCTCGGCTCACATGATGCATCAACGGGTGCACGTAGGGCGACTGCTTCACTTGGTGCGAATAAAAATCAATGACTTCTTCGAGGGTAGCAAACCGACCATCGTGCATGTAGGGCGCGGTTACCTCGATGTTGCGAAGGGTAGGAGCGCGGTAGGCTCCAATGTCGTTCAGATCGCCGGTAATGGCATAGCGGTCGCGTGGATCGTTGAATATGATGTCCTTGCCGTTATTATAGAAAAGATTGGTCGTAAACATCGGATTGCCTCCTCCTCCGTGGCAGTGGAAACAGTCTGCACCTTCTTCGGTCATAAACAGCACATAGCCACTCAATTCCACTTCGCTGAGTTGATGCTCGCCACGCAGATAACGGTCGAATTTTGAGTTGGATGAAATAAGAGTTCGGGCAAACTGTGCTATTGCTCTGCCGATGTTTTTCATGGTCACTTTTTTCGATCCGAATGCCCGGCCAAAAAGCTCGGGGTAGCCTGGTATGCCCTGGAAGAGGGCCACGGTACGGTTTGTGTCGCCCGCCATCTCATGTGGAGCCGTCACCCCCATCCACACCAGGTCTTCGAGTTTTCTCTTTGCAGGATGGAGATTGTCGGGATGGATGAATCCGTTCCAGAGATAACCATTGTGATTGAACACCAGATTTATCAACGGCATCATGTTATGTGGTGTAGGGATACCAGTAAGGCCAAAAGTCTTGCCCCCGGTAAACTTAGGATGGTCTATTCCGCAGACAAACCCCCTCGATTGAATGTGGCAGGTACCGCAACTCATGAGCGAATCCTTGTGCGTACGGCCCGAAAGGCGGCCATCGTAAAAGAGGTAACGCCCGAGCTCAATGCCTTCGACAGTCATCGGGTTGTCAGCCGGTACATTGAGTTTGGTGGGGAAAAACCTCGGGATTTCAATCTCGTAAGGAGTTGGAATATAATCATCAAGCTTTTGCTGGGGGCAAGAGGTCAGCAATAATAGCAAGGTGAATACCAATGCAGAAAATAAAACTAAAAATATCCGTCGTGCAGCCATGATCAGGATTGGTGTACAGGAGAGCCATATTTAGATGATTAGCTCAGGCGATGGTTCAAAATTACAACTTTTCCTGCTTCGGCGAGATCTGCATACGAAACATCCTCACATCATGCTTTCGGTTTTCTATTTTCGGCCAAAAAACCCTACAAGGATGTTATTATATTCATCTATTTCACGAATCTCATTGAATGGATCAATGATAATCTTGATTCCGATAGCACCTTTGGGTAAAACCATTGGTATCCTCAGCGTTACATCTCGCCCTGTTTCCAGTTTTTTTATGGTCTCTGCTTCGCTGTAGGGCACCCATCGGTCGGCTATGTTATATTCCAGGTGCGTCCGTACATTTTCTGCCCTAAGCCTTCCGATATTCTGGATTTTTATTACGATGGTTGCATCGGTGTCAACCGTTATCAGCGGGTCGCCTGAGGCTGCAGCCTTGATATTGGAAACAATAGGAATAAACACCCCCGTCCGCCTGATGACCGGTTTTACCTCAAGAATTCTCAGGTCTGGCCCATTTGGATCGGTCGCAATCGGGGGAGGTGGTGCCGCTGATACCATACGGTGGCCGGTTCCGGAACTCACGACCCGTATGGTTGTTTCGAGGCAGGCATCAGTGATAATAGGGGAAGGTCTTCCGGCAGTCATTACATTAATGAGTCCGGTCTAAAAACCTAGAAAACCGTCATTGCGATCCCGTATCAAGCGGGATCGCAATAACGTACTGTACAAAAATCTGTTCACGGATTCAGGCAGTAATCAGAAATGCATTTGGTATCACATTGTAAAATTCGTGCTTTATGGGGCTATTTTCAAATTTTTCTGTAAAAATCTTCGCCGCTGCCATATCTTAATTATAGGAGGCCGTGGGCGGGATTATTTAACGTATAATCTACCCAGTGGAAAACAAGGTAAGTAATGTTTCTATTTCTTACCTGAATCCGTGAAGGTATTCGTCATTGCGAGGCACGAAGCAATCTCTCCGATTATAAAGAGATTGCTTCGGTCGCTGTGCTCCCTCGCAATGACGGCAGTTCATAAAATCGTTCACGGATTTAGGTCTCATGCAGAATTGGTTTTATTGCAGTAGTTAATAAATCGAAACAAGTAATATATTTGTCTTGAAATACGTTATCAACGCATTCCAAGGCCATACACTGACGTAGCTTATTGCCAAATGCCGGCGAACATCAGGTGCTGATATTTGTACCACTTTATGAAATAACTTCGAAATTTTCAATGAAATGAAATTTAAACCAGGAGATAAAGTCAGGTTTCTCAACGAAAAAGGAGGTGGCATCATCACCCGCATCATCAGCCAGCAATTGGTGAGCGTGGCCATTGAAGATGGTTTTGAAATCCCCACTTTGTCCAGCGAACTGCTAAAAATTGAAACCGACGAACAACCAGGTTGGTTTTTCGGGAGAGAGGAATCGGCTATCGGTTCAAAATCAGTAATGCCACAAGCCAGATATCAAGAAACGGGAGCTGCTGAGGTCGAGAAAATGGTTTTTCCCATTAAGGTAATCAATGAAAAACCCGACCAGGGCGTTTATCTTGCTTTTTGCCCCACCGACCAGCAATGGCTCATCACAGGCGATGTGAATATTTACCTGTTGAATGCTACAGAATTTAATGTGATTTATACCTTTAACCTTAAGCACCCCAACATTGGTTGGATGGGAACTGATTACGATGTCATACCACCGGAATCGGGCATTACTGTCAGCCTTGTGTCACGCGATGAACTCGCCAACTGGCACGAAGGGGTGGTTCAGATGCTTTTTCAGAAAGAGGAGCAAAGCCGCCTTATTGCTCCTTTACATTCGGCTTTTAAACTAAAAATGAGCAGGTTGTTGAAAGAAGACAATTATATTGTTCCTTCCTTCCATCACCAGCGTATGATCTTAGTCAAACTTGCCGATACAGTGCACGGAGACGTTAATGCCACCAACAATGAAGGCAGGGACATCGAAGCCACCAAGGCGAAGCACATTACCATCGAGAAAAACCAAGCCTTGATTGACAGGCACTGCACTGTCCCTTCCGAAGCGGAGGTTGACCTGCATATTTCGGCCCTGCGCGATGATTATGCCCACCTCTCGAAACATGAAATCCTTAAGTTGCAGATTGATTATTTCAAACGCACACTCGATAGCGCACTCATGCACCAGTACAGGAAAATAATTTATATCCACGGCATCGGTAACGGTGTGTTGCGCGATGGCCTATTGCAGCAACTACATGAATATGAAGAGCTCAGGGTACAAACAGCCTCATTCGAGCGCTACGGCTACGGTGCCATCGAGGTGCTGAACCCCAATCCACAATAAAACAAGTAAATTTGCTGAGCCATGCAACTTAAGGTATATCGTTTGCGTCTTTGCTTTATAATCTAACCCTTCGATTATGAAACGCCACATTGTATTCATTCTGAGCATCGTTTTTGCCACCTCGTGCAATAAAAGCGAGGAGGTAAATCCCGAACCCAAGGTTCTAAAGCTCACCCCTGTGCAGGAGCAACTTATTGACGGCGGAAACCGTTTCGGTTTTGACCTCTTGCGGCAGATTGATCAAGCTGAAACTCCTGCAAAAAACTTGTTTATTTCGCCGCTTAGTGTGCACCTGGCATTGGGTATGGCCTGGAATGGGGCCGCAGGCAACACACGCCACGAAATGGCTCAAACCATGTATTTTCCTCAACTTTCGGATGAACAGATCAATGTTTCCTATAAAAATCTGATCTATGAGTTACTGAATGCCGATAACAAGGTGGAGATGGGCATTGCCAACTCCATCTGGTATCGCAACACCTTTACGGTAAAGAAAAACTTTCTCGATCTGAACAGGGAATATTTTGATGCTGAAGTGCAGGCGCTTGATTTCAACAACCCACAATCAAAGAATACAATTAACGCCTGGGTGGCCAACAAAACCCGCAACCGCATCAAAGAAATTGTGGATGCGATTAACCATGACCATGTGATGTTTGTGATCAATGCCATCTATTTTAAGGGTATATGGAAGATGGAGTTCAAAAAAAGCGAAACACGCAATCGCCCGTTCTACCTTGCCAATGGTACCGATAAACAGGCGATGACAATGCACACCACCGCTTCGTTTGCCGTTGCATCCAGGCCTGATTACCAGGTTATTGAATTACCCTATGGTCGGGGTAATTTCAGTATGCTCATTTTTCTTCCTAACAATGGCGTCAGCCCAAGCCAGATCATCAATAACCTGAGTGTTGAAGAATGGAATGCCCTTGCCGGCGAACTAAAAAACAAAGTGGAAGTGGAGCTGCAACTGCCCCGTTTCGGGTTTTCATACGAGCAAGAGCTAAAGCAACCATTGCTAAATATGGGCATCAAGGATGCATTCAGCGAATGGGTTGCTAATTTTTCAGGCATTACCGATCAGCAGATATTTGTGTCGCGTGTCAGGCATAAAACCTTTGTCGAGGTGAATGAAGAAGGCACCGAAGCAGCCGCAGTAACCTCTGTTGAATTCAGTTTTACCAGCATGCCACCTCCCCCCCTGGCTTTTCATGTAAACCGGCCTTTTGTGTTTGCCCTGAAAGAAAAATACACCAACTCATTGATGTTTATCGGCAAGGTGATGGATCCTTCGGGTTAGGTTGATTAAACTATTGGATACAAGAACTTTGTGCTCGGCAGGATCATATCAGCTTGAATCACCCATAAAAAAATCCTCTTTATCGGCGAAGAGGATGTTAAAGGTGGTGAGGCTGCCATAAATGCGGGTGATGTATTGCTGCAGGTTCATTTTTTCCTCGTCGTCGAGCTTGGAACTATTGATACGTTGCTCCATCACACGAAGGCGGTCGCGCACCATCACTATCTTATGAAAAAATGCTTCGATCGGAATTTCCTTACCCTTCAGGTCGCGATTGCTTGGTTGTAGTATCATCATCCCGCCGGTCCATTTGCTACCGAGTGGCACAATTTCCTGCAGGTCAGTTATTCTGCGCAGCAATCGCTGAAATACCCGCTCCACCTTTTCGAAACTCAACAGGTCGCTTTCGCCGCCCACAAAGTCAAGCACCTCGAGGCCTTTAAACGACTTCAGGATGGTTTTGGTGCCATGGTCAATAAAAGTAATTTCAAACGAATCGGTGTAAACTTGTATCACTACTCCTTTTCCAAATTCGGGATGTACTACCCTACTACCTATGCCTAATGTCAAATCTTCCATTTGTAATATCTTGTTTTAATAATGGCTGCAAAATTACCAATTATTCAATGTTGGGAGGATTTGTGTGGTCAAATTCAGGCTGTGGCAACATATTTGCATGATAGTCACTATCTTTGCAACACTTTTTAAGCAATTTGTTCTATCGCTTCCGCCATTGGCGGAGGAGGAAAGTCGGGGCAGCACAGGGCGCCATACTTCCTAACGGGAAGGTTCTGCTGGTGGAGCGGAAACAGCAAGTGCCACAGAAAATAACTGCCGACGTTGGAGTTTTTGGT
The DNA here is from genome assembly GCA_030684735.1 of Bacteroidales bacterium. Lineage (GTDB taxonomy): Bacteria > Bacteroidota > Bacteroidia > Bacteroidales > JAAYJT01 > JAAYJT01. The sequence goes on from JAUXXY010000034.1 coordinate 6,323, forward strand.
GCAGGTTTGCCTTCGCTAAAGCTCCTGCGGGCGATGGTGAAAATGTGAGGTAAGAGCTCACGTCGCGTAAGGGCGACCTTACGGGAGGGTAAACCTTATGGGCTGAAAGACCAAATATACCAGGGCTCCCGGATTATCCGGGATAAGGGCTGCCCGCCCGATCCTGGGGGGTAGGTCGTTAGAGCCTGGCGGCAACACCAGGCCCAGATAAATGATAGAAGCCCGCAACTGCGGGAACAGAACCCCGCTTATAGAATTGCTTTCCACCAAAATAAAAGCCCCGGACATTACGCCCGGGGTTTTTTTCAAGATAGGCTGTGTTCAACCAATTCAATGCTCGATCTTTACTTTTTGTAAGGACATTTTCCGGGGCAACAAGCACCTTTTCCCTTGGCACCCTTATGGCCAGCAGCAAAACCTCTTGTACCCCTTGGGCGGGAGTCGAACATAATGCGCTGCTCATCATTGAGTAACTTGCGGATTGCCTGGCGTTGGGCCATGTGTGTTCTCTGCACTTCCGCACGCAATGTGGCAATCTCATCAATGGTTTTGTTGATGGCTTTCATGTCAGCATTGTCGGTCGTTGAAAGTGTGTGCAAACGGGCTTGTTTTTCGCCAATTTCGTTGTGAAATTTTTGAGTATCCTTGGTTGTTTTAAGCCTAATGGATTTTATTTGTTCCATTTGCTCATCGTTCAGGTTTGGAAGGTTTTTGCAAAACTCCCTACGAGGGGGTTGAACGTTTTCATCGTTTGCCATCTTATTAAACCTTGGCCCAAAACCACGTTCGGGCTGTGCTACCAACTGACTGGACAGGAGCAGCAGAACAGCCAGCAGGGCAGGCGTCAAGAAGATACGGTTTAATTTCATTGCTTTCATTGCTTTAATATATTTAGGTTATTGATAATGAGAAATTTAACTTTGTTATTATTTTGGGGTGGTTTCTTGTTGTACGTGCCGTTGTTGATCCCGGAAATTTCGGGGAGGTCCAGGTTTCTGTTCACATGACAAATGTTTTCGCATGAATTCCATCATCCTGCGTTGTTGTTCAGGAGTGGTAATGGACTTGATTTCGAGAATATGTTTTATAGACTCACGCCTCATTTTCGACTGCAATTGCCCGCTTTCTACGGCCATAGCGTCGAGTTTAATTGTATCAGGATTATCCTTTTGAAGCTCTTCGAATATCTCTGCATGTTTCTGGCGCATTTGCTCCATCAATTCGCCAGCCGTTTTCCTGTATTCTTTTCTTATTAGCTGTATTTTTTCGTGTTGTTCTGGTTCCAGGCCGATCTTTTTTTGCCATTGCCATCCTTTTTCAGCCATTGCTGAATCTCCAGGATTAAACATCCTGTGAGTAGTGGTTTCTCCGTGTTTCTGCCTGGGTGGTTTATGCCACAAAATGGTAGCAAGCAATGCCACATTAACCAATGTCAGCACGATTAGTGCCCAAAACAGGATTTCTTTTTTCGTGAATATTTGCATGGCTTTAATTTTTATCGCCGTTTATCATTAGAACCGATTCAATAGTGCCAGCGTAGAGGTCTTCTTGCATGAATTCTTCGAAATAAAAAGTTGTGTCAGAGACCTGGCTTACAGTGGTTTGCGCAGGAGTCTGCGAAAAATTAATGCCAAGGTTTATGCCCAGCCAAACCGCAAGTACAAGTGACAGGGCAACCGGAACCAGCTTGGTTAACCGAACCAGCCACACTGACTGCGATAGTAAAATCTCTTTTTCTTTCAGGTTAGCAAGCCTTTGTTCAACGCGGGTGGCAAAGAACGGGTTCACCCGGAATTCCTTTTCTTTTTCGATCACACCAAGCGTCTCGCGTAATTCTTCGTAAAGTAAATTGCAATCGCTGCAACCCTCAAGATGTTTACCAACATTGACGGCTTCGAGCGTAGACAAGTCGTTCTCCGCAAAGAAGATCAGTTTTTGTTGTACGTTTTTGCAGTTCATGGGGGCTGATTTTTAAGTTAGACAATCATATAGGCTAAAACTTGCGCTTTTATCAGGCTTCATTTCTTTATCTTATTCCTGAATCCGTGAAGGTATTCGTCATTGCGAGGCACGAAGCAATCTCT
>JAUXXY010000054.1 GCA_030684735.1 Bacteroidales bacterium
GTTCGATCCTCGAAGAAATCCTGATGGGTGAAGAGATGCCTGTTTACGAAGAGCAGCCAGAGTATGTAGAAATTGAACCGGAACTGGTTCCTGAATACAAGGCCGCCCTTGAGTATCAACAAGAAGTGCTTACCCGGACCAAGCACACAGAACACGAACGAAAGCCAATTGATTATCAGTCTATTATAGAACATTCGGAACCTGCTACCGTATATGGTGTCGCCAATTCTGAAACAAAAAACGCCTTCAACCTCCGCCAGGCTGTGATCTATTCTGTCATCCTCGAGCGGCCATATCGTTGACGAATTGTTAGTTTTTTCGACCGAAATTAGGATTTCTTGTATCGCGTTTTGATTAATTACTAATTTTACAGCCTTAACACACATTTTTTCCTAACATAAAACTTTGGGGTATGATTAAAAAGTTACTCTTAACATTTGGGATTGTATTAACTATCGCTACTGTAGTTTATTCACAATCAGGAACCATCCAGGGAAAAATCATTGATAAAGATACCCGCGAGCCCATTCCTTTTGCCAATATTGTGGCCGAAGTAGGGGGCACACAGATGGGTGGTGCAATGAGCGATTTCAACGGAAACTATTCCATTAAGCCCATTGATCCTGGCCGTTACGATGTAAAAGCCACCTACGTTGGGTACAGGCCATTTCAGTTTTCGGGCGTGCTTGTATCCGCTAACCAGATCCGATTTCTTGACATCGTCATGGAATCAACTGCGATTGCACTTGCAGTGTTTGATGTGGTTGAATACGCTGTTCCTCTTATTGATAAGGATCAGACCTCGAGCGGTGCCACCATTACCAGCGAAGAAATTGCCAAGATGCCCAACCGTTCGGCCAACGCCATCGCTACATCAGTAGGCGGTGTGTTTTCGGCCGATGGCGAGCGTGGTAGCGTGCGCGGCCAGCGCGACGATGGCACCATCATGTATATTGACGGCATAAAAGTGCGCGGATCTTCGGCCCTGCCCGAATCTGCCATCGAGCAGGTTTCGGTGATCCTGGGTGGTATACCGGCGCAATACGGCGATGCCGTAGGAGGCATTATCAATGTTACTACACGCGGGCCTTCACGTGCATTCGGTGCCGGAATTGAGCTCGAGACCTCGAAATATCTTGATGCCTATGGCTACAGCCGCCTTGGTGTGAACCTGCAAGGACCACTGATTAAAAACCGCGACAAAACAAAATCGCTGTTGGGCTATTTCATTGCCGCCGATTTTATTTTCCGCGAAGACGGGCGCCCCACCAGCACAGGTGTTTACAGAGTAAAAGACGATATGTTGGACAGCCTGGAAAGAAAACCCCTACGTCAAACTCTACAAGGAGGCACGTTATACAACTCCTCATTTATCCGCATGAGCGACCTGGAACATTCAAAAGCAACGCTCAATACAAATCGTTCTGACATTAATTTATCAGGAAAATTTGATGTACGCACAGGGCCCAATGTAAACCTTTCGTTTGGCGGATCATATAACCTGCTTGACTATCGTCGTTTCGGCTTCACCAACTCCATGTTTAATTACAATAATAACGCCCAAGTCATCGAGAACACCTGGAGGGTGTATGGCAGGTTTACCCACCGCTTCCCCACGGATCCTCAAAGCCGCTCGTTCATAAAAAACATATATTATTCGCTTCAGGCCGACTATTCGTCGTACACAAGCACCACACAGGATGCCAACCATAAGGACAACTTCTTTAATTATGGATTCCTTGGAAAGTTCACCACTTATACGATACGATCTTATGAACCTGAACTTGGGTTTGACACTGTTGCCAATTTATTCGGCCGCTTACACAATGCCTTTTTCGACACCTTGTTTGCTTACCAGCGCTTCGATATTAATCCCATACTTGCCAATTATACACAGCAATATTATGATTTTCGTAATATGCCTAACAACCGAATCAGGCGCATCGAACAGCTTTCGCCCACCCAGGGAGGCTTGCTCAACGGCCGTGGCCCCGAATTGGTTTATGAATTGTTTCCAAACCCCGGAGCATTGCAGATTGGTTCAAGCCTCATTTATTCCCCATACAGCAACTACGAGAGTCAGCAGGTGGCTGCCAATGCCCACTTTTCGGCCGATTTTGGCAATCACGAAATCAAACTCGGTTTTCAGTACGAACAACGATTTGACCGCAGTTATAACATAGCACCTACAGGGTTATGGACATTGATGAGAGGGTTGGCCAATTTCCACATCGAGCAGTTGGACAAGGCCAATCCACAACCCGTATATTTAAACAACCAATATCAGGATACCATCAACTATTTCCGCTTGTATGATGCAAACTCACAGCGGGCATTCGACCGCAACCTTCGTCTCGCCTTAGGCCTTCCTGTGAATGGACTTGACTACCTGCAGGTTGATTCATACGATTTCAATACCAAACTCCTCACTTATTACGACCGTAATATGAAGATGCGAACAATCCCGTTAACTAATGGATTCAATATCAACATGTTCAGCGCCGACGATCTACTCAACCAAGGCAATGAATATATCGCTTACTATGGATATGATCATACCGGAAAACGCCTCAAAGGAAGACCGAGCATCAGTGATTTTTTCAACGAAAAAACTGCTGATGGCAGTTTCACCCGGGCTATAGGGGCCTACGAACCCATCTACAGCGCTTTTTACTTACAAGATAAGTTTGCTTTCCGCGACCTGATTTTCAACATCGGGTTGCGTGTTGACCGCTTCGATGCCAACCAGATGGTGTTGAAGGATCCATATTTGCTTGCCGAGGCTTTCACCGTCAAGGAGGATCCTAACCTGCGGTTTGGGTCACACCCCGGAAACATGGACGATGATTATGTGATTTACGTTGACCATCCTGTGAATCCAACATTTATCACCGGTTACCGATATAATAATGTATGGTACGACTCAAAAGGCACAGAAGTGATTGACCCTACCCGAAGCAGTATTGATGTCGGAAACGGAGTAGTGCCTTATCTGAAAAACCAAGATGGCCTTACTGCCGATGTTTTTGAAGATTACGAACCGCAGTGGACCGTGATGCCGCGTATTTCATTCTCGTTTCCAATCTCGGACGAAGCCCTGTTCTTTGCCCATTACAATGTGTTGACTCAACGGCCTACTACTTCCTCGCGTATTGATCTTCTCGACTATTTCTTTGTAAGTGAACGGGGTACAGAATCCCTCAACAACCCCAACCTAAAGCCCGAAAAAACAATTGATTATGAATTGGGATTCCAGCAAAAACTCTCCAACTCTTCATCCCTTTCTATCTCGGGTTTTTATCGCGAAATCCGCGATCAGATACAAAGCTTCAGATATACAGGCGCATTTCCGAGAACTTATTACTCATTTAATAACATTGACTTTGGAACGGTAAAGGGTTTGACCACTACCTATGACCTGCGCCGCACCAATAACGTGCGTGTGCGTGCCAGCTATACCCTTCAGTTTGCAAACGGCACCGGCTCTAATGCCGAAACAGCTCGTGCGTTGATCCTTTCGGGCCAGCCCAATTTGCGTACCCTCATCCCCCTCGACCATGACCGTCGTCATGCTGTAAACATCAACCTCGACTATCGTTTTGGGACGGGCAAGGAGTACAATGGCCCCCGCACAACTCGCCGCATCAGGGGCACCGACCACGTCAAATCTATCAATTGGCTCGAAAATTCAGGCTTCAACCTCGTTATTTTTGGAGGTTCCGGAACACCCTATACCCGATCAAGCCGTATTTATCCGCTTGGCGGACAGCGTGTTATCCAAGGCTCAATCAATGGTGCGCGTCTGCCATGGCAATTTCGTATTGATGCTCGCGTTGACAAGGATTTCAGGTTAGTGACGAAACAAAAGGAACGCGATCGCAAGAATGTTTATTTAAACGTATATCTAAAGGTGAACAACGTGCTCAACAGCCAGAATATCATGTCTGTTTACTCAGCTACCGGCAATCCCAACGATGACGGTTACCTTGCATCTGCTGAATATCAAAGCCAAATCAATTCGCAGCTCAACCCTCAGGCCTATCGCGAATTGTATGCCTTACGAATTAATTCACCCTTTAATTATAGCTCACCTCGCATTATTCGCATGGGTGTATCCCTTAACTTCTAACCTCTAAAGGAGATGATTATGAATTCAAATAGCAAAATATATTTAACAATGAAAAAGAGTTTCAAGGCTTTGCTCTTTATTGCATTCTGCCTGGCTATTACTTATTCGTATGCCGATAAGGTTCCGGGAATCAGTGTTAAGAAAACC
>JAUXXY010000074.1 GCA_030684735.1 Bacteroidales bacterium
ATCATGGATTTTCACGGTAATATCAAACACGTAGATTCAAGAGTTTGTTGCGCCAGAGAAGATGAGTTTTTTGTTGTTTAGCCAATCGTATTTTGTTTGCTCAAAACGGGTCATAGTTTCAAGGATCAGAGGTAGGGTGCGTTTCTTTTTCAGTTTTATTGTGATGTTATTTTGCTCAATTTCAATTTGGCCAGGGTTGTCCAGAAACTTTTCATAAACTGTTTGGCTGGTAATTTTTTTATACCTGTCAGTATCAAGTGCAAAAAGCCGGAACAAATTGTAGGTCAGGATACTCATCACTAAATCGAAGTCAACTTTAATAACCATTGAAGATGATACGTGATTCAGATGAAAAAACTCAATTTGTTCCGACACGGTTTTTTCAACCAGCCATCGGCGAGCATATTTACGAACAATTTGCTCTGTGCTGATATCGAAGTCATTGCTGATTATGGTTGCCGGTTTTATTTTTCCGTGTCCAGTAATGCTTACCATCCTCAACTCTTTATCATAGCCTTTAAGAAAAATATTTTCATCCAATACACTGATGGTCATACTTTTGTTAGAGGCTCTTTCAACACGTAAGGTTTTCCACTGGCTTTTTGGCAGGTTGTTTAATCTTTCCACAATGTTTTTCCCACGTCGGCGGATTGTTATAAATTTAATGCCATTATCATCCAACTGACGTAAATTTTTGTAGTTAGTAAACTTGCTATCAAACACAAGGTATTTCAAGTCGTTCTTGCTGCTACCATCGCGGTAAAAATCAAGAAATTCAAGCACTACGGCGCTTTCGTTTTTATGCAAAACATTGGCATTGCCATAGTCAATTATTCCACTATCGGCATCCTGGGCCAAAACTGCAAGCATGGAGGCTAATGCTTTGGTTCGTTTGCCCGACCAGTTGTTTTCAAGATGATCACTCTCTCCCCAATAGGGAATAGTTGTGAAGTCCATATTAACAGTGTCGCCAATTAGCCCAAGCGATAGCCATTTGCTATGCAAATCACGCAAAAACTTCAGGTTCATGGCCGAGGTAACATTGTGCGAATATGATGAAAACCAAGCGGCTTTTGGCAACACATTGAGTCCGGCAAACAGACCAAGACCTCTGTCCATGCACCACAAATCATCAGCCGAATAACGCCTTACATTTGACGCTTTCAAAGCCACAAACGCCATGATTGACGAAAAGCGGTTGATTTGGCTTGTTTGCGGAAAGTCAGATGCCTGGATCAAATCACTTATTCCATAAGTTTTGATGTAAGGCAAAAGACATAAAAGGCCAGCCGAAGAACTTGTAAAATGCTCCGGGTTAAAATCCAGGCTAATAGCCTTCTTTGCCTTGATATTGGTTAACCCCAGACTTTTTTTCACCAGTTTCTGTCGCCTTGGTAGGCGAGCAAAGCCATGTGCTGAGATTACATTGTAAATTGTTTTTTCGGCAACAAAGATTCCTGTAGAATCCATTGCAACCTTAATATCTTCAACTGAATAATATGACTTTCGCAGATGAATAATCATATCCTCAATGTTACCTTCAATCTTCTTTCGTCCGCGAGAGAGTTCTTTAAAAAACAACTTTTTAGGATCATTTTCTTTGAGTTGCTTGGCGAATTCTGTTACGATGGTGGTAAATCCTCTGTGCGTGTAGCCAAAAGTAAGTGCTACTTCAAGGGCGGTTTTATCATCAATAAAATACATTCTGAGAGCTTCGTATTGCTTTTGCGCAATGGTGTTAGGTGTTTTGAAGTAATCGATTGGATTCATATTATACGTATTAAATTTACCGTGACAAAAGTAATATAAATTCTTTAAAAAACAACAATCAAATAATATTATTTCGTTAAAGACTGATTTTAAGTACTTTTAAATCATTCATGCACTAAAGGATCAGATTTAAGTACAATATAAAATTTAAGAAAATGTAATATCTATACGTAATAAATACGTAAGGCATAAAATAGAAAAAACAGACAACCATTTGATTATCTGTTTTTTGACAAAATAATAGGAGTTGAAAGGAAGATCTTGTTACGCTTCTTTATTACCGTGAAAATCCATGATTATAATTGAAATAATTTGTATTTTTGTGGCATTCATCATTTATAATTGACAAAAATGATCAAACCGAACAGAAATTATATACCCAGACCACTCTATATCGAAAGAATCAGGCCATTTATCGGCCAGGATATAATTAAGGTGATTACCGGACAGCGGCGTGTTGGTAAAAGTTACCTTCTTTATCAGCTTATGGATATGTTCGCCACGCTCGATGCCGAAGCCTCCATTATATATATCAACAAGGAATTGAACGAATTTTCCGGCATCACAACTTTTAAGGAACTGCTTGATTATGTGCATCAGATCGAAAAGGGGGCTCAAAGGACTTACCTATTGATTGACGAGGTGCAAGATATAATGGATTTCGAGAAAGCCTTGCGCAGCCTGCAAGCCGAGGGCAGTTATGACATCTATTGTACCGGCAGCAATGCCAGCATGTTGTCAGGAGAATTGGCAACCTATCTGAGTGGACGATATGTGGAAATAAAGATTTTCGGACTTTCGTACTCTGAGTTTCTTACTTTTCACCAAAGGCCGGACTCTGTTCAGGTATTTACAGAATACTTGAAAAAGGGAGGCTTGCCATATCTCATCCATCTTCCGGAGGAAGAGATTATTGTTTATGAATACCTCAGAAATATATACAATACCATCCTTTACAAAGATGTAATCGCGCGCCATGGGGTGAGAAATATTCCTTTTCTTGAAAACCTGGTGAAGTTTCTTTCCGGCAACACCGGGAGTCTGGTTTCGGCCAAAAGAATTAGTGATTTTCTAAAATCTCAACGCATCAACATTTCAACACAGGTCGTGCTTAATTATCTACGCTATCTTGAATCGGCGTTTTTTATTTTTAAGGTTTCTCGTGCAGATATTACCGGAAGAAAAATATTTGAAGTGGGTGAAAAGTATTATTTTGAAGACCTTGGCCTAAGAAATTCAGTCATAGGTTACAGAGCTGCTGATATCGGCAAGATGCTTGAAAACATTGTGTTTATTCATCTTAAGATTGCCGGTTTTACCATTTATGTGGGGAAAACGGGGGATAAAGAAGTGGATTTCATCTGCGAAAAAGAAGGGGAGAGAATATATGTTCAAGTCTGTTACCTGTTGTCAAATGCGGAAACGATTCAGCGGGAATATGCCAGTTTGATTGAAATACCGGATAATTATCCCAAATACCTCCTCAGTATGGATGAGATTGGTAAAACAACCAGCTATAGGGGAATAGAACACGTGCATATCAAAGATTTTTGTTTGAAACTCACAACAGCGCAGAATAAGGCAGATACTTGAGCTGGCACTATCCCTTCCGGTGACTCCCGTGCCCCCGAGTGAATGGAGTGGTGGAAAGCAATCCGTGGATATTCGGGGAAATGGGTTGCGAGTAATCAAACTGTTGCTTCTTGGTGATATTTTGTGTTTTAGTGCTTTGGCGGCAAAAAAGGCCTTTTTAGATTGAATTCAACCAATAAAGTCCAAATAATTTTCGGGTGTTATGACCTGGAGTGATGACCCGGGATAGGCGTTCAGAAAGTCATATTGAGTCTTAGTTTTTCCGGGTTTCCATTTAAACTCAAAACCATAAAGCAACCCGGTTGATTCTTCAATCAAATCAATCTCTTTTTGGTCATAAGTACGCCAGAAATAGTAGTTTACTAGTCGCTGCCGGTAATGGTTTATTTTTTTTCGCTCGGCAATACAAAAATTTTCCCAGAGTTTTCCAACATCATCCCTGACCTGCAACCGATTGAAGTTTTGAATGATCACATTGCGGATGCCATTATCCCAAAAGTAGAAGCGTGGCGATTTGCTGAACTCTTTTCGTAAATTACGGCTAAAGCCATAGTGCGGGAAGATTACGTAGCTTTTTTCAAGCAAATCAATATACCTCACAACCGTTTTTCGGCTCACATGTAGTGCTGAGGCCAACTCGGCCAACGACACATCATTGCCAATCTGAAAGGCGAGCAGACGCAAAAGGTTCAGAATAAAAAGGGAGTTCTTTAGGTTATCCAATTCAAGTATATCCTTTAACAGATATCCATCCCTGATTGACGCCAGGGTGGCAATCTTTTCATCATTCGACTCGCTAAGTACCACCTGAGGATAGTATCCATAAATAAGCCGGCTCTCCAGATTTTCCTTGGCCTGCAGAAAATCCTCCTCAAGTTCGGCCTGGGCAAAGGGGTACAACATAAAATTACGCCCTCGTCCGGTTAGCGGTTCACCCGTTTTTTGCGACAAATCGAAAGCTGCTGATCCTGTAAAAAAGATTCCGACATCAGGAATTGTGTCTATGATCAGTTTCAGATTAACCCCAATGTTTGGGATTCTTTGCGCTTCATCAATGAATAGCAATTCATAGCCGGAGAGGAACTTTTTTAGTGTGCTGACACGTTGACTTGATAGTATTTCTGAAACATCCAGATTTTCGCCCTGCACAAGCAAAATCTTTTTGTCGGAAAGCTTTTGGTAAATGCTTTGCATAACCATTGTCTTCCCGGTTCTGCGTGCTCCGAATAACCCAATGGCTTTTCCGGGTTGGATGCTCTGGATTAATTGCGATTGTATCAAACGTTGTTTCATGGTGGCATAATTTTATGAAATACCGACACCAAAGGTACATATATTTTTAACATTCCGTTCCATCATTATCAACCTCGAAAACCTTCTCAGGAGCAGACACCCATCGCTGGAGTATTTGAAATTTTAGAAGTTTTTTCGAATTATATGCTTATACAGGTATATTATGTTTATTTTTGTACCAATTCATTAACAGACTAATAAATTAGTACAAATGTTTGTCCCTCGTGTCCTTTCCGTAAAGCTGCAACAAGCTGCACAACAGTTTCCGGTTTTGTTCCTGACAGGACCCAGGCAATCCGGTAAAACAACACTGCTAAAGCAGACCTTTCCCGATTACCGTTATGTAAACCTCGAAGACCCTGAAATGCGGGCATGGGCATTAGAACAGCCAAAAGATTTCCTGCAAGTGAATTCCTGGCCAGTGATCATTGACGAAGCCCAATATGCACCGGAGTTGTTTTCGTATATTCAGCTGATTACTGATAATCATCAAAAAGCCGGCATGTTTTTGCTCTCAGGCTCCCAAAACTTTCTGCTAATGGAGAAAATAACTCAATCATTGGCGGGCAGGAGCGCAATCCTGAATCTTTTCCCCTTGTCGTACACAGAACTTGCCGGTGCAGGAATAGATGATGAGACCAATATCATGATCCTGAAAGGGTTCTTCCCTCGTATTTATCAGTCAATTGACGAAGTATCATTGTTTTACAAAAGCTATATCAACACCTATGTCGAACGCGATGTGCGTCAGTTGGCCAATATCGGCAACCTGAACGATTTTGTCAGGTTTATTAAATTATGCGCCGGACGCACCGGACAACTGCTAAACCTCTCCTCTTTAGCCACGGAAGCCGGTATTGCTTACAATACATGTAAATCATGGCTTTCCTGGTTAAGTGCCGGTTTTGTATTGCAATTGGTTCAACCCCATTATAAAAACTTCAACAAAAAAATTGTAAAGGCACCCAAAATTTATTTTAACGATACAGGGCTATTATGTAATTTGTTGGGGATAAATTCAACTGAGACACTTGCACTGCATCCACTAAGGGGAAGTATTTTTGAGAATCTGATTTATATTGAGCTTATAAAGCAAAGGATGAATAGTGCCAAAGATTCAAATATATGGTTTTGGCGCGATAACCATGGGACCGAAATAGACTTTATTTTAGAAGAAGCCTTAACACTGACCGCCATTGATGTTAAACCGGGCATGAACTTCCATGATGCATATCTGAAGAACCTGCTATTATTCAAAAAGTACAATCCGGATGTTGGTAAGTTGTTTTTAGTTTATGATGGCCAGCTTTCGCGTGAAAAGAATGATATATCAATCATAAACTGGAAACGATTTATGGCAATGCTATACGAACAAGTTGTGTAGTTTTTCCATTTCAGCAATCCCCCGGTTAGCAGAATCCTGGGGAGACGCCGGCATCCGCGTGTGCGGGTTTTGGCTATTCCATTACTGAACCTGAAGTTGCAGCCTTGACTATTGCTATCCTTTGTTCATCTGAGGTTCCAACCTCAGTCATTGCCATTTTTCAAAGCTTCAACCCCTCTGGCAGAATGATACTTGCCAATAAACCTGACGTTTTGATGCAGAGGTCGTGGATACTCCTTCCATCAGCAACTGCCATGCTTCCTAATGAATATCACAGTGTTCCTACAATAACTCAGCAACAGAATGATTTTAGATATTCCTTAGATTATATTTGGGATCGGAAAGTTCTTTTTGATGTTTGAGTCTACTTTAAAAAGTCAAAAAATAATGTAATGCCACTAAAACACCAAAACACCAAATTACACAAAATGCGGATAATCAAACTGTTATTTCTTGGTGATATTTTGTGTTTTAGTGCTTTGGTGGCAAAAAAAGACTTTTTAGAGTGGACTCAATGTTTCTTATTCAACATGGCAATTTCCGTGGCTTTTAGCTCAATATTATTGGTTACGAAACAAAATATTTTTTGCGTTCTGCATCATAATGCTTGATTCGGCGAAGTTTGTCTGGGTAACTTCTTTTAGAAGAATATACTTCCAGCTTACCTATCAGGTCACTTTGTACACCTGAAGTCTTATCAACAGTTTTGGAATACATTCTTTTAAAACGCATATTATCTTTCGCCCTAGTGACAAAGAATGATCCCTGTTTGTGCATCTTGTAAAATTGCAGGAAATCAATGTACGCTTTATCAACGACATAAAAACTGCCAGCTTCTAATGGGATAATACATGTCAAGAATATTGACATCGTGCACACTTGCCTTGGAAACATGCAAAAAAGTTGGGATGGTCGTCTTTACGTCATATAAAGTATGAAGCTTTATCCCAGCCTCACGCTTTTGAAATTCGGCCCGCCAGAAAATAGTCAAACAAAGGTCAATGGATGTGGAATCCAATGCATATACATTACCGTCAATCTCAATTTCGCAAATCGTTTCAATAACAGCTTTTGCGGACTTCATCGATTAAAACATAGGCAAATTCCTCAAAGGTTTAATAGCTGCGATTTCCCTTGGCTTTGCCAAGATTTCTACGAATTACAGTTTGGCCAAAACCAAGATGGTAGTACTTTGGTTGATGAGCTGCAAGACTCAACATCAAATCACGCCTACTGTCCCTTGAAGTAAGTTTTCCAAAGACCATACAAAGCATCTGATTCCAACACGTGAAAGACCTGACATACTTATTTCCTTCTTGGTTTTAAACGAGGCGATCAAAGATCCTTCTTGGTAAAAAATCAGTAGTTTGTGCGAAGATATATTTGCCTTGATTCATAGGACTCTGCATATTTTAATCAAAAATCTAACTTTTCAATTCAAATCGTCACGCATCAAAAAACCGCTACAAGTGCGATTAACAAAGAATTTCAAAGAACGTTTATAAATATTTAGTACCCACTATAGTTTTAAACTCGAAATTTTATATGTTTTGTGTCACATAGTGCCTTGTAGTGATACTTTTTCTTCAATTTTTCGGACACTACGTTGAATTGATAGGAATACCAACAAAGTTGCAATTATTACTATCAGTACTATACCACCACCAATGCCTACTAAGGATTTGTACCGGAATTCAGATTTTTTAAATTTCTTTTCTTGGTATTCGATAGTTGCATTATCTTGTTCTAGATTAAACTGCTGATCAATTCGACTAATTGTCTGTTGATAGTTATACTCAATTTGCGCAATAGAATAATCGCGCTCAGTGTTCTTTGAAAGGTATAGCCCATAATACTGCTTTAATGCTTTTGGATGATACTCTCCTTTAATTTCTCCCAACATAGGAATCATTAAACTGGTTGCTTCTGTAAGTTTGGGAAGATTTTGATTAAAAAAATAATAATAGCTGTTGATTAAACCGTCTAAAATTTTATTCCGTTGTAGAATATCGAATTTGTCAATGATTGTTGAAACGTAATCAATAAAAGGAGAACCGTCGTTTGGATTATTCTTAGCAAATACTGCAAGTTGATTAATGTACAAAGTGCTTTTTTCATCAGCCATTTTTGGAATAATACTTGCAATGCTTTGGCAAATATTTATGCTTTGAGAAAGATTGTTTGAGCTATTGTTGAGCAAATACTGAAGTGAGACAATACGTTTTTCTTCGGGTAGTAGTTTAATAACTGCGATAAACCCATCGAGAATTTTCTTTTTTTCGGGGTAAGTCTTAGCATCAGTTGTTTTGTATGATAATTTTAGTTTATCTTCTAAACCTGATTCTGTGACAATCCGTCGTCTGTACATTTCATGTTTGTAGTATTTCCAGTAATTTTCACCATATGGATAATACCAATAACCGGATCCTTCCCAATTATATTTAGAAGGTGGAATTAAAATTTTAAGAGATTTAAGAGATGTTTCATAATCATCTATCCCCTGAGTATCTTCAACGACTTTTTGGTCAGTTTTAGCCACCGTTGTCTGCACTTGAGCCAAAGGTGGCGGAGTTTCTTCCTGCTTAATTTCTTCTAGTTTAAGTTCACTTAATAAAACTTCTACTGGTTCAGGGTATTGCGTTTTCTCAGGATATTGTTGTTTTTCGACCTTCCGTTCCGTTGGAGGAATTATACTCCATAAAAACACAAGTACACTTATAATAATTGCGATTGTTGACAATGCAATAAATAAGTGCCAAAAAATTAATGATACATTGAAAACATATTTGTTTTCAACTTTCGAAAAGTAATTTGTTTTCATTTGAAAGCTTTTTTTAGTTTAAGATAAAGATGAAATTCAATTAATGTTGATTATTTTATTTCGAAACACTATTCAATGCAGAGCTGATTTTTAGCTTACAAATTTCCTGTTAATGCTGCTAAAAAAATTATAGCCACAAGTAATGTAACCTTGCCAACACCTTTTACAAATTGATTCGCACTTTTATTTGCGCCATATCTTTGCTCTACCTTTCTAGTGTCATAGAAATATCTTCCTTCCATTTTTTTTTCTCCATTTTCATAATACTCAACAAAATGCCCATGTTTTGTTTTCCCACTGTATGCATATTCACTTATTTTTTTTCCACCAAAATAGTTCATTTCCGTTAAAATACCTCCGTCGCTCCCTAAAATGAAGTACTGCCCATCTACAACTTTACCTTTAACATAAGTATATGAAAATGCAAGTTTTCCGTTACTAAACCAGTGAGTATGCCTTCCGTTTAGTTGATCATTAAGATAAAATTTTTCAACTTTCTTTTGCCCATTTTCGTACCACTCAGTGTATGATCCATTCACTGTTGTTCCGTTGGTATAGGTGGTTTCTAAACTTCTATTTCCATTTGAGTACCATTCTGTCCATAGTCCCTCTCTAATGTCATTCGAGTACTGCCCCTCTGCTTTTGCTCCATCATTGCTGATTTCAGTGAACATACCATGCTTCTTTGCCATATCCCACTCTCCGATGTAAGTTTTGATATCGCGAGTTAGTTTGCCTTTGCCATGAATTTCCCCCTCCTTAAATTGGCCATTCCAAAGCTCTTTGCCTTGAGTATCATACTCAATTCCTATTCCGTCTCTTTTTCCATTGCTATAGCTGCCTTCAAAACTTTTTTGACCATTGATGTGCCATTCAGTCCAAAATCCATCTTTGATTCCGTTTTTCAATAACCCTTCAGATCCTTTCGTCCCACGAAAATAATCGTAATAATAAGTCTGTTTGTTATCTTTATAAGAATATTCTGAATAGATCACCCCCGCGCTACATTCCAATTCATTGATCTTTTCCCCTGCGTCATCATATTCTATGATTTTACCATCAGCGGCTCGATCGTTGTTGTAATGCATTTCTTTTTTTAATTCTCCGTTTTCATGCCATTCTGTATACTTTCCATGCTTTCTCCCATTAGCATAGATCATTGATCTCTTCAAATTTCCATTCGGATAGAATTCTTGGCTTACTCCATCCAAAACATCCTTGTTATAACCGGATTGAAACTTTTTAACTCCATTCTCAAAATACTCTGTGAATACACCGTTTTTGACACCGTAGAGATAAGTCCCGTCGAAACATTTATTACCATTTAAAAACCACTCCAAAAATAATCCGCTCCTTTGTCCGGCTGAGAATACTATTTCGCTCTTTTTATTACCATTTTCGTAATACTCGATACACGTACCATCTTTGTTGCCTCTTGCATAAGATCCCTCGAAACTTTTATTACCATCTAAAAACCATTCCAGATAAATACCGTTCCATTTTCCGTCTGCAAAAGCTATTTCGCTCTTTCTTTTTCCATTTCCATACCACTCTGTATGAATTTCTTCTTTTACGCCATATTCAAACTTGCCCCTACTTTTCATAATCGCATTATCAAAATATTCTACAAACATTCCGTTTTTGTATCCATTCCTGAATTCACCCATTAGCTTTTCAGTCTTTTCATCAAACAGATTCCCCGTAAAAGGAGAATTACCAAGATATGCAATTTCTCCTCGGTAGGTTATTTCTCTTGGCGTGGCTGGCCTTAAATCTTGAGTGAAAGAAAAAGGGGACAGTAAGATTGATACAATAATTACAAACAGGGTTCTCATTTTATTTATTTTTAAGGTTAAGGTGGTCAATCTTTTTTAAAGTCTTTTTCTACCTTCTCAATTATGGCTTCCTGAACTTTAAGCCAACCAAACGGAATTAGCATAAAGGCAATTAATGAAATCACTGATTTTATCGTACCTCCCACAAATGGTAATATACCGAGAAAACTGGCTAATACCATTAACATGAGTGCAATGAGCAAATAACTTATTCCAGCGGCACCTGTTTCACCAAAGGTTTCAGATTTCTTCAATTTCAGCAGCCCTATTACTTGAAGAATAAAGGCAATAAGAATTAATAATTTTGCCACAATACCACCGGCAAGCGGAATGAAACTAAGAAAGGTAGCAATAACGCCTATGATTGCTGCCAAAACTAATTTGCTAACACCATCTTGCCCAATGTCGTCCAGAAAAGATTTTAGCCTATTTAGCCCAATGAAGAACAGAATTAAACCGAAAATTGCAGTAATAGTGGCCGTCCATCCTTCGCCAATACTGCTATAAGTTGTAAGCATATTACCTATTAGGATGTATGTAACTGAAGTGATAGATGTAGATTTCATAAGTTTCAACTTTTAACATCCTACTCATAAGGCTTTTCGGAATACGCCCCTCATTCACCAAAAGGTTGGCCGTTTATTTAAGTGGGTTCTGGACTCCACTTTGTAATTATTGGAGTGGTCAGTCGTAACAGTCACGAACTGTCAAGCCGAATTGTCGGTGGTTCTCGTGTATGCTTATTGTGTCGTTTCATTAACTTGTCAATAATTTTGCAATTACCAGTCAATAGCACCTTCTGCATTTACTCAATTGGTCAGCCCCTGGAAACAATCAAACATGAAAAAGAAAATCACCAAACGGGAGTTTTCCCCGATCCTTACATAATCTTAGACCTATGAATTGTTCCTTTTAAAAAAACAATACTCTAAAACTATACACTTAACCCTTGCCCGTAACTTGATAGTTTGTGGAGATTCAATGTAGAATTTATGAGTGCGGCAAGATTTGCCAAATATAAAAAAAGAATTATTTAAAAAAACAACAAAGTGAAAATATTTTTTTGTGATATTATTTTGGCGTATCAATTGGGGTTGAGGGGAGGGGGGGGTAGTGATTTTTGGGGTGTATGGGTTGTATTGTTGTAATTGTTGTAATTGTGGTAATGGTTGTAGGGTTGTAGGGTTGTAGGGTTGTA
>JAUXXY010000107.1 GCA_030684735.1 Bacteroidales bacterium
GGAGTTTGATTACCTGACAAATGGTTTCTGGGCCATGAGCCGGCAGGAAGAATTGCCTAATCCCGGTCTCACTGACACGCTAATGCGAAGGATGGAAGATGTAACAGATGAAGTATTATCAGGTGTGGATGCGAACATGACAGAACTTAAGCGCGACTCCATCATACGAGTAAACATCAAAAGAATTGAAGGTGTTGCCGCCGACTCAAGTGGTTTTGATGCACAGGTTAGGGCGTTTTATTATGGAAATGAGTTTTACCTGTTTTTTTCTGAAACATTCCGCGACATACGTTTGGTTGGAGCGCCTCCATCAAACATCGGCAAGTTTGGTGGCGATACCGACAACTGGATGTGGCCACGCCATACCGGCGACTTTGCCTTGTTTCGCATCTATGTTAACAAAGACAACAAGTCAGCAGAGTATTCACCAGACAATGTGCCCTACAGCCCAGCGCATCATTTTCCTGTATCGCTCAAAGGCGTTGAAAAAGATGATTTTACTTTTGTTTACGGATACCCGGGCACCACTCGCCAGTTTCTTCCCGGCATTGGTGTTGAAACAATCACGAGTGTCACCAATCCTGTGGCTGTGAGCCTCAGAAACCGTCGTCTTGATGTGATGACGGCTGCCATGAACCAAGATCCTGCAGTTCGGATAAAATATGCTGCCAAACATGCCGGTATTGCCAACGGGTGGAAAAAAATGATCGGCGAAAGCCGTGGCATCATACGCATGAATGCAGTAGAGCGCAAAAAAACCTTTGAAAGTGATTTCCTGTCCTGGGCGACACGTAATAGTAAAAACAATGAGAGATATATACAAATTATCCCCACTTTTGAGGCTATGCATAACAATCTCAGGCCGCTGAGCCTGTCCCGCACCTACATTACCGAAGCCGGTCTGGCCATCGAACTGGTGAGGTTCGCATTTCAGTTTGACGAACTGGCCAAACTCAGCAGTGGTAAGAAACAAAACGACGAAGAAATCAATAAAGCCATTGCCAGACTGAAAGCCGGTTCCGATGTTTTTTTCAAGAATTATCATCTACCCATTGATCGCAAACTCATGGGCGATTTACTGAGTGTATATTACAGTGAAATGAACAAATCTTTCAATCCTCCTGTGTTGAATAGATTGATTGCCAAACATAAGGGTGATTTTGAAGCGCTTAGCAACGACGTGTTCAACGTTTCAATCTTCAGCACCCCTGCAAGACTCGAAAAATTCCTGAAAGGTTACAAACCAAAACATGCAAAACAGATCGTATACGACCCTGCATATCAACTGGCAAACGGGTTTTATACCCTGTTGCGTGAGGATATCGCCCCTGCCGTGCGTATCATCGAATATGCCCTTGACAGCCTGCAACGAATCTATATACAGGGCTTAATGGAAATGCAACCCGAAAAAAGATTCTATCCCGACGCCAACTCCACCCTAAGGGTTGCCTATGGTAAAGTGGATGATTATACCCCCATGGATGCGGTGCATTACAACTACTACAGCACCATAGAAGGCATCATCGAAAAAGAAGACCCGGATATATACGATTATGTGGTGGAAGCAAGGTTGAAAGAGTTATTTCTTACTCGCGACTACGGGCGCTATGCCGACAAAAGCGGTCGGATGAAGGTCTGTTTTATTGCTTCGAACCACACAACTGGAGGCAATTCAGGCAGCCCTGTGCTGAATGCTGATGGCCATATCGTCGGCATCAATTTCGACCGCAACTGGGAAGGGACCATGAGCGACCTTATCTATGATCCCGACCAATGCCGTAACATCTCTCTTGATATCCGCTACTGCCTTTTTATCATTGATAAGTTTGCAGGAGCAGGGCACCTTGTGCAGGAGATGACGATAGTGGAATGAAGAATATCCCATCCGTCCGACCGCACTAAACGGTCTGGCGGATAACTGATATTGAATGAATACTATTGTGTGTACTTTTGAAAACAGAAATTTTGGACTTAAGCATTTTTAAATGACAAAGCAGGAACATATAAAGACGCATTCATTTCATATTCCAGTTATGGGAATTGGATTTACCATTGATACACCACTAAAAGTTTCTAAATACGGGATAGACTCTGTCATTTCCCTGGTTGATGACATACTTCTTGAAAAATTAAGAAAGATGTACTGTGGTAAATATGAAATCCCTTACAATGAAATTACTGATAAAGCCGAAGATTTCAGGGCAAAAAGAATTACATCCTACCTGAATTTAATAAAAAATTTAGCAGAAAAGAAATTCGATGAATTAAAAAATGCTACCATTGAGAAGGGTAATGAGATAAAAGAATATTTCAACATGTTGCCCGACAGTTCAACCGTAAAACAAGAATACAAGAAGTTAACAGCAAAATATTTTAATCTGGATGAAATAAGAGACTGGGTTAAAGACAACTTATCGTTGGGTAGTATTGATGTAAACATTATGACCAAAATTGATAAGGACAACTACATAAAAGAAGAAAAACTACCTGTTGAATACAATGATGCCCATGCAGCACTTAGAGGGTATGCCAATAGTGAATTGAATTCTTCCGTGGTGTTTTCGGCAGGTATGAGTCCAAGATTGTACAGCTATATTGAACAATTTGAAGATTTTTATCCGGATGAAGGCGGGATAATCAAAAAGAAAATTGTGTTGAAAGTCAGTGATTACAGGTCAGCTTTTATTCAAGGCAAATTTCTGGCCAAAAAGGGATTGTGGGTTTCAGAATACCGGATTGAATCGGGACTTAATTGTGGCGGTCATACTTTTGCCACTGACGGATATCTTATGGGGCCTATTTTGGATGAATTCAGGGATAACCGGAAAGAACTGATTCAGTCTATTCATGGAATCTTGATCAGGGCACTTTCCGACAAAAACAGGCCTCTGCCAACAACCGAACTACCATTGAAAATTACTGCCCAAGGAGGTGTTGGTACTGCTGAAGAGCATCAATTTTTAATAGACCATTATCAGGTTGATTCAGTAGGATGGGGTACCCCGTTTCTTTTGGTACCGGAAGCAATAACAGTTGACCACGCTACTCTAAATAAGTTAATGGAAGCTACGGAAGATGATTTATATTTAAGCGATATTTCTCCCTTAGGTGTCCCTTTCAATAATCTTAGAGGAAATACAAAAGATATTGAAAAACTATCCCTGGTCGAAAAAGGAAGACCTGGAAGTCAATGTCCAAAAAAATTCATTGCATTAAATTATGAATTTACTGAAAAAAGCATTTGTCCAGCTTCACGTCAATACCAGGCATTGAAAATAAAAGAGCTTGACAACCAAGGGCTGCCTCCTGAGGAATATCAAAACAAATTTGCAAAGATTGTTAACAAATCGTGCATTTGTGTGGGCTTAGGCACTTCGGCTTTGTTAGTAAATAATTTAGACACCAAGGTCGAAGGCGATGGAGTTTCAGTTTGCCCGGGTCCAAACATGGCTTATTTCTCTAAAGTAATGAGCTTAAGAGAAATCACCGATCATATTTATGGTAGATCTAATCTTATCACAAGAGTAGACCGCCCTAATATGTATATAAAAGAACTTAAGCTCTATCTGGATTATCTGAAAGCCAAAATAGAAGAGACGAGAGTTCCTATGACAAAAAAGCAAGAAGAGTATTTGTTGTCTTTCTCTGAGAATCTAAACAAAGGGATTAATTATTATCACAGGTTATTCAGTGATTTGAAGAATACGTTTGAAGATAAAAAGTCAATCATTCTAAAAGAGTTAGATGCCTGCAAGGAAGTGTTACATCTACTGAATTGTGAAATAGGAAATCACACAATTTCAACAACTGTTGCGCAATAATCTGCCAGCCTGCCGGAAAGAGCCATAGCCTTTGCACTCGAAATTTGACCAATAACTGAATATCATGATCAGAAAAACCCTATGGAAGGAACAGAAAATGTTTCTCGTGATATATGGCTTTGTTCTATCCATCGCTTGCTGTTTTCTTTTTTTTCATACCAAGGCCGACTTACACCTTGCCATCAACGGCGCCCACTCAGCTTTTGGAGATTTCTTCTTTATCAATATCACCCATTTGGGCGATGGACTGACAACGATTGTGGTTGTGATTATCCTACTTTTTTTCTCATACCGAAAATCATTGATGATAGCTGCTCCTTTTCTCGCAGGAGGTTTGGTGGCGCAAGTCATGAAGCGGTTTATTTTCAACGACATGGACCGGCCTGTCAGGTATTTTGCTGACATTACCGAACTACACATTGTTGAAGGAGTGAAGCTATATGGTGCGCATTCATTCCCGTCGGGGCATACAGCCAGCGCATTCAGCCTGTTTTTTTGCCTCGCTATTTTTGTAAAGAACCCACCGGCAAAGGTTGTTTTTATGCTCCTTGCAGTGCTGGTGGCTTTTTCGCGGGTTTATCTCTCACAACATTTCCTTGCTGATGTTGTTGCCGGATCGCTCATTGGCATGATGGTGGTTTTTCCGTTTTATCGTTGGATTTACGCTTCGCAGCATAAATGGCTGGATGGCTCCCTAAGAAATTTCATGGTGAAAACCCTAACGCCATCATGAACCATCCCACCAACATAAAAACTGATCGCTGGTTACAACTGCTCATTGCTGCTGTTGCCGCCCTGGTGTTTATTCCTTTCCTTGGCGGAGTGCATCTTTTCGACTGGGATGAGATCAATTTTGCCGAGTCGGCACGCGAAATGATCTCTTCGGGCGACTACCTCACCGTACAAATCGGGTTTCAGCCTTTTTGGGAAAAGCCTCCTTTGTTCATCTGGATGCAGGTGCTTTCCATGAAAATCTTTGGGATTAATGAGTTTGCAGCAAGATTTCCGAATGCCATCTGTGGCATCATCACCTTGCTGGTGCTCTATAACTTTGGAAAAAAGCTAATTAATCGCCGCTTTGGCCTGCTTTGGGTCATGGCTTATGCTGCCTCCATCTTGCCGTTTTTCTATTTCAAATCGGGCATCATTGACCCGTGGTTCAACTTGTTTATTTTCATAGGCGTAAGCTGTTTTGTGTTTTATCTGCAGCAGGGTACCCTTAAAATCTGGAATCTTGTCCTCTCGGCCACTTTCGTGGGGCTGGCCATCATGACCAAGGGCCCGGTAGCATTGCTGATATTCCTGCTTGCTTTCGGGGTAAACCTGGTGCTTAACCGGTTCAGGCTCCGCATCAAATGGTACGAACCTATTGTTTTTGCCCTTGTTGTTGCTGTGGTGGGAGGTTTTTGGTTTATCCTGCAGATCATAAACGGAAAAGCCTACCTTATACAGGATTTTATTGTTTACCAAATCCGTTTATTCACTACCAAAGATTCCGGCCACGGCGGATTTTTGCTCTATCATGTTGTGATTCTGCTGGTAGGTGTTTTTCCGGCATCAGTATTTGCCATTGCCGGCCACCGCTCTACCCTATTGCCCTACCTTATTCAACGCAAATACAGGCAATGGATGATCATCCTCCTGTGGGTTGTGCTCATTCTTTATACCCTTGTAAGTACCAAGATAATACATTATTCATCACTGGCCTATTTCCCACTTACGTTCCTTGCTGCCATGAGCTTGCAGCTGATAACCGATGGTGAATGGGTGATCAGGAGATGGATGAAGTGGCTGACGGCAACAATCGGCTTGATCATTGCTTTCATTGTCATGGCATTGCCGTTAATTCACTGGCTCAAGTACAAAATCATTGAGGCGGATTTCATCCGCGACCCGTTTGCCAAAGGAAACCTCGCTGCCGATGTGATGTGGAGTGGATGGGAAATGATCATCGGGTTGGTATTGGTATCAGGAATCATATTTTTCATCCTATATGCCAAAAAGCGCAGCACCCGGCACGCCTTTGCATCACTTTTTGGATCTTCTTTCTTGTTTGTTATCCTTACAATAGTCGTTGTTACCCCAAAAATCGAAGGCTATTCGCAACGTGCAGCCATTGAATTTTTTAAAAGCCTGAGCCATAAGGATGTTTATGTCGAAACGCTCGGCTACAAGAGCTATGCCCATTGGTTTTATGGCAAGGTTCAACCCCATATCTGGGATAGGGCACCCGAAATAGTTTCCAACGAATGGCTTTTAAATGGTAAAATAGATAAAGATGCTTACTTTTCGGCCAAAATTCATCACAAGGAAAAATACATGAACCAACAGCCTGAATTACAGATACTTTATGAAAAAAATGGATTTGTGTTTTTCGTAAGGCCCCGGAATAGTGAAATTATAACTACTCAGCAGTAATATAAGGTAACAATTGAGCGGCAGCGGCAGTGGCAGTTGCAGCGGCAGTTGCAGCGGCAGTTGCAGTGGTAGTTGCAGTGGCAGTTGCAGTTGCAGTGGCAGTGGCAGCGGCAGTTGCAGTGGCAGTTGCAGCGGCAGTTGCCGCAGTAGGAAAAAATTTAAAAAGACAAAATAAAATGGAAGAGGGATTTAAAAGTTTAAAAGTTTATAAATTGGCATATATACTTGCAATGGAAATATTTCATCTTTCAAAATTTTTCCCCAAGGAAGAAACATATTCTCGTACAGACCAAATCAGAAGGTCATCTCGCTCTGTTTGTACAAACATTGGCGAAGGATATAGAAAGAGAAAATACCCAAAACATTTCTCAAGCAAAATGACAGATGCTGATGGTGAATGCAGCGAAACAATGGTTTGGCTCGATTTTGCAAAAGATTGTAACTATATTTCTTCGGAAAAGCATAAAGAATTACAAGAACAATATTTGGAAGTAGGCAGAATGCTTGGGGGAATGACTGATAATCCTGACAAGTTTTATCCTAAAAACTAATTGCTGTAATTGTATTAAAACTGTTACTGCTACTGCAACTGCCACTGAATAGTAAAAAATAAACACTGTTATGATTAAAAACAAGATTATTACGGTTGTGCTGCCGGCATATAACGCAGCTAAAACCCTCGAAAAAACCTACAATGAGATTCCTTTCGATGTGGTTGATCACATTGTTTTGGTAGATGATCGTAGCAGAGACAACACCCTGGAGGTTGCACAAAGGATCGGAATACGACATATCATCCGACATGACGACAACCGTGGTTATGGGGGCAATCAGAAATCGTGCTACAACAAAGCACTGGAGCTTGGATCGGATATTGTGGTGATGCTCCATCCCGATTATCAATACACCCCCCGGCTGATCCGAAGTATGTGCCATCTCGTTGCCGATGAGGTGTATGAGGTAGTGCTGGGCTCACGAATTCTGGGCAATGGCGCCCTCAAAGGCGGTATGCCTATTTATAAATACATTGCCAATCGGTTTCTTACCTTATTTCAGAACCTGCTGATGAACCAGAAGCTCTCAGAATATCATACCGGCTACCGGGTGTTTTCGCGCAGGGTGCTTCAATCGGTGGATTATATGCGTAACTCCGATGATTTCATTTTTGATAACCAGATGATTGCGCAAATATTTTATGCAGGGTTCGAAATAGCCGAAATCACCTGCCCTACAAAATATTTCGAAGAAGCCTCCTCAATCAACCTGCGGCGAAGTATAAAATATGGGTTGGGGGTGCTGTGGGTTTCTGTCTCTTATTTTTTTCAGAAAACCGGCTTGGCTAAGTTCAGGATTTTTGAAGGTGGCTGAGAATCCGTCTGATACACGAAATTTCGTGATCTGACGGGTAACACCCGAAACCCTGATTTATATTTACCCGTCAGGGCATCACCCTTAAGCAACTCAAAAAAAGAATTCGCCTTATTTTCCGGTCTAAAGAAAATTATATCTACTTTTGCAAACCAGGTTTGACTAAAAGAACATCGGTCTTGGAAGGCTTGTTCTTTTTACAACATCTGACTATATCAATTAGAAGAATACACAAAAGCCCTCGTATATCAAATTATGTTTCACCAATACTTTACGTTATGAAAAAAAATCTACTACTCATTTTGGCGATCATGTTACCTTATCTTTCGATGGCACAAAATCAGAGAGCAATCGTCAGTGCCGAACTAAAGAACATTAGCCTGCCTATGGAAAAGGCAGTCAAAGGTTTAATAGACCCGGCTGCGGCCTCAAGCCCGTTTATCAAAGCGGTTAATCCAAGTGTCAAATCTGCTTCAATGCAATATGAGGAGGCGGATATCGGAACCACTTTATATGACCTGCAATCAAATACATCCTCGCCAAGTAACCGCCTGCATCTTTATCCGGATGGAACTATGGCCGGTGTGTGGACACGCGGAGTTACTGCCAGCAGTTTTCCGGAGAGGGGAACAGGCTACAATATGTATAGCGGCACTAACTGGGGGCCATACCCTACTGCCCGCATTGAGACCCGGCGTGCAGGGTGGCCTGCTTACGCACCCTTGGGAGCTAATGGCGAAATTGTAGTTGCTCATGATGATATCCTTGGTCTTATTGTTTCGAAACGGGCAACCAAAGGAACAGGGGCATGGACACAAACCATACTTCCCGGTCCTGCCGGATTCGCAGATATCTCCTGGCCCAAGATGGTGACAAGTGGCCCGGGCCGAAACCACGTGCATATTATTGCATGCACCTGGGTTCCTTATCAAGGACTTAATCTTGCTTTATTGTATTACCGTTCAGTTGACGGCGGAAATACATGGGATATTCAACATTCCATACTTCCGGGTATGACTGCTGCAAATTTTTCCGGGGTAAGTGGCGATACATGGTCGTTTGCCGAACCTCAGGGAGATAAACTCGCCTTTCTGATCAGTGATGGAAACATAGATATGTTTATCATGAAGTCAGATGATGGCGGAACCACTTGGCAAAAAATTCTGATCTGGGATAACCCATTTAAAGGCCTGGCAGAAACACCTAGGTATTATTGCCCCGATGGAGCTTCGCACCTGGCTTTTGATGCCAACGGTAAATTGCATGTTGTTTTTGGCATCAATGCTTCAAAAACCTCCGGAGGATCAACTTCGTGGTATCCTTTTGTCGGTGGCATCGGCTATTGGAATACAGACATGGAACCATGGAGTACTTCCGACTCTACAACTTTCGACCCCGATAACCTGCTTGCCACTGGCCACCTGATTGGCTGGGAGATTGACATGAATGGTGATGGGGTGTGGAATCTGGCCGGAACCGCCACCTCAACCGTTGGTTTTTATTATATTGGCTCAAGCAGTATGCCGCAAATTGTGATTGATGAGAACAATGTAATGTTTATGGTTTATTCTTCGGTTACGGAAGGGTACCAAATTTTTGAACAGAATTACCGCCAGCTATTTGGCCGGATCTCATCTGATGGAGGCCAAACATGGGGTCAGATTTTCCACCTCACCGAAGACCCGATTCATGAATACGATGAATGTGTGTTCCCTTCGGTCGCAGCCCATAGCAACGATGCATTCCACCTGATCTATCAGGCCGATGAACTTCCCGGGATGGCTGTCAGGGGTACCGCGCATGCCTACATCACGAACTACATTTATCATATGCGTATAGCTAAATCGGGCCTTGGTGTGGGATTGGAGGAGGCCAAGCCTGCCATTTCTATCACGAATGTTTCGCAGAATTATCCCAACCCATTTACGGGTCGTTCAGCGTTTCGGATTGAGCTGGAAGAATCAACATCCTTAAAACTCAGAATAACCAACCTGCTGGGACAGGAAGTAAGCATGAAGGATTTCGGAATGTTACCAGCAGGTCATCATACTGTTCATATTGACCTCACAGGCAGCCCGGCCGGGATATATTACTACACAATAATCACCGGATCAGGAGCCATAACACGTAAGTTGAGCCTGCAATAAGCGTAACTTACCTTGAATTATGCACAAATCAATAAACCAAAAAACCTAATTTTGGCCATTTTTGACAATTTTTAAAAAAATAGTATAACTTTGCAAATAACTCCTTTTTAAGAGAATAGAATTAATTATCCATTAAAACCATTTCATCATGAAAAAAACCTTACTCTTTGCAGCATCAATGCTGATCATGCTCTCCGTAATCGCTCAGAATTACGGAATTAATCCAAATATCAAGGCCGACAAAGCGCCTATCCGCAACGTTGACGAAAGCATTCTTAAAGGAATGCCAATCGTCAATGCAGGCCACGCATTTCCCAAACCATCGCAGGGTACCAAAAGCAGTGAAATAGTCACTGTCATTGACATTGGCGGGTCAGCCAATGCTTACGGTCTTTACAACGGTGGCCGCACTGCCCTTTGGGCCGACGATAACACCAAAGCCGTTGCTTTCTTCCATCGTATGCTTATTCCGCCGGGAAGCGGATACCTGGCTTATGATTACTCGATAAATGGTGGCCTGGTCTGGTCAGTTAACAACCAGCTTTACAATCCAACCATTGCACCCGGGGCCAATGCCCGTTATCCACAGGGGGTGATTTACAATCCCACCGGCAACACCGTCCCGACCAATGCTTTCGTGAGCTATTTTGCCCCCATCCTCGATGGCAGCAATGGTACACCAGCTTCATGGGGAGGTTA
Source organism: Bacteroidales bacterium (assembly GCA_030684735.1). Taxonomy (GTDB): domain Bacteria; phylum Bacteroidota; class Bacteroidia; order Bacteroidales; family JAAYJT01; genus JAAYJT01. The sequence goes on from JAUXXY010000107.1 coordinate 10,454, forward strand.
TGGTGCAGGTACTCGTAAAATAGCTGAATTAACCGGCCCTGCTCAACAAAGTTGGCCTACCGTGGGTGCATTCAGGCAGAACGTACCATCGGCCATGACCATCAACCCTGTTAATGGTGATATTTGGGTTTATGAACCTTCTTTGATTGGCGGAATTGGTAGCGGATACACCGATTCCTTATTGATTACCAAGGGAGTTTTCAGCCAGGCAACCAGCAATTATACCTATACTCAATCATTGATGTATGCTCCTCGGGGTGTAGGAGGAACCGCCTCTCCTGCCGATGAAAGAATCGCTTTCGCTCCTGATGGATTGACAGGCTACATGTCGTTGCTCTGGGATAATGGATCCGACCCTTTTAATGCCGGTAAGGCATTCTATCCCATTCTTTATAAGACCACCAATGGCGGCCAAACCTGGACCGGCCCCACCCCCGTTGTTTTAAGCGGGCCATTGGGAATGCCTGAAATAAAGAATTATCTTACAGCAGACCAATGGGCTGCATTTTGGACTAACCCAGGGGCGGTTCACCGCGATTCTATTTGTTATACCACTGCGTTTGATCACGACCTGGTGGTAGATGCAAATGGGAACCCGCATATTTGCGTTACAATTGGTGTATGTGGAATTCATGGCACCACCCCCACAGCCTATTCCATCCTTGGTGGTTCTTCGGGTTTATGTGCAACATTTCATATCTATTCACGGAATCAGGGCGCAACATGGATGGCTAAATACATCAGCCACAACAAGACCTTCCGTGGCGCTTTTGGCGCAATCTCTGAAGACAACCGCTCACAAATCACCAGAACCATGGACGGAAAAAAAGTTTTCCTCTCATGGATAGATACAGATTTTCCGGATGTTACTACGAATACCTTGCCTGATATCTTCTGTGTTGGATTCGATATGCTAAACACCCCGAATAAGTATACCCCGGTGTATAATGTTACCTTATATTCGGATGCATGGACCGATGCCACCTGGGGCACTGCCTCTCACTATGCCTTAACCAGCGGATCCGATTTTATCGTTCCTTTTGCCTACCAGAGCCTGACTGCAGGCTCTGATGTGAGCCCCGTGCAATACAAATACATTCCTGATTTTAAACTTACCCAGGCTAACTTCACCGTTTTAAGTACCGAAGAAATACCCATGATGGGACAAGCTTTTTCGGTATCTCAAAACTTCCCCAACCCATTCCGCGGTACAACACAGTTTACCCTCGAACTCAACCGCCCCGCCAAGGTGAGCATTGAGGTGTATAACCTGATGGGACAACGCGTAATGCTCAACGACATGGGAACGATGAATGCCAAGTCGCATATCATAACCATCAATCTGAGCAACCAACCTACCGGCTTATATTTTTATAAAATCACTACTGATAATCAGGTAATTACAAAAAAGATGATTATGCAGTAGGCATAGAATATTTTAATTTTCATGTGAAGCCGTCTGGATACCCGGGCGGCTTCTCCTTTTTTCAAACCTCACCTGTTGGTATAATTCGTGCTAGATTGGTGTTTTTTTAAAAAACTCCATCCCTGCAATCTATTCAGAAATTTAGG
>JAUXXY010000137.1 GCA_030684735.1 Bacteroidales bacterium
TTTGCTTCACTAGCAGATTAATAAAAAAGCCCTAATTTCGCCAAGTAAACCTACTTTTTCGCACGGCAATGACTACCTTCCTGATTGTGATTCTGGTGCTTTATCTGCTCTCAAGGTTTATTTTCCCTGTTGTTGTTCCTCGTTTGCTTAGGTATTTATTTAATCGCCAACAAAGGCAACAAGCTGGATATAAGGGACATCAAACCCATGCAAAGCCTGAAGGCGAAATAAGCATTGATTATGTTCCCAAACAGAAAAAAACTACTCACGTCCCCGACAACCAAGGTGAATACATTGAATTTGAAGAAGTTAAGAAAAATGACAAAATTATTAACTATAATGATGAACCCATACATTAGAAAAGCCTTGCCACATGTGGCAGCCATCGCCTTCTTCGCTCTGATTACATTGGCTTATGTATATCCGGTGCTCGAAGGCAAGAAACTCTTTCAGCCCGACATTGCCAACCACATTGGAATGTCGAAAGAAATCAAAGACTTCAATGCAAAGACCGGAGAGGTAGCCCTCTGGACCAATTCTATGTTCGGTGGAATGCCCGCTTACCAAATATCGGTTAAGTTTCGGAACAATATCTCCCATTTTTTTCATAGAGCACTGACATTGGGCCTACCTCGCCCTGCCGACATGATTTTTCTATATTTTATTGGCTTTTATATATTATTATTAGTGCTCGGGCTGAACCCATGGCTGGCCATAGCGGGTGCCATTGGTTTTGCATTTTCTTCTTACCATTTTATCATCCTCGAAGCAGGCCACAATTCCAAGGCTGTGGCCATTGCGTATATGGCTCCTGTGCTGGCAGGCATTATTCTGGCATGGAAAGGACAAATCATAAAAGGAGGACTACTCACTGCCATATTTTTATCCCTGCAAATAAATGCCAACCATTTTCAGGTTACCTATTATCTGCTGATCATAGTTATAATTACCGGTATAGCATTCCTGATAAATGCTTTACGTACAAAACAGTTCACGGTTTTCATAAAGGCCTCAGGTGTTCTGATCCTGGCTGCACTACTCTCATTGTCTTTGAATTTTGCCAACCTGTGGACTACCTGGGAATACTCAAAATATACCATTCGTGGTGGATCGGAATTAACACACAATAATGAAATTCAAACGAGCACCGGGCTAGATAAGGACTACGCTACCCGTTGGAGTTACGGTATTGCAGAAACTTTTTCGTTATTGGTTCCGAACGTAAAAGGAGGAAGCTCCGATAGGCTGGGAAACAATCCTGATGCCCTCGACGTAGTTGATCGTGAGCATCGTACATGGGTAGGAAACCAAAATCAATACTTTGGCGAGCAGCCCTTTACCTCAGGGCCAGTATATGTTGGTGCGATCGTGCTTTTCCTGTTCCTGGTGGGTGCATTTATTGTGAGAGGACCACTGAAATGGGCATTACTGGCCGCTGCCCTATTATCCATCGTGCTGGCCTGGGGTAGAAACTTTATGCCCGTCACCGATTTTTTCCTCGACTATGTGCCGGGTTACAATAAATTCAGGGCTGTTTCAATGACCCTGATCATTGCCGAACTTTGCATACCCCTGCTTGCGTTTTTGGCATTAAAGGAAATAGTTGCACAGCCCGGAATCATCAAGGAGAGAGCAAGGGAACTGATCATTGCATTAGGGCTCACTGGTGGAATTGCTTTGGCATTTTACATCGCCCCTACGCTTTTCTTCGGTTTCAGCAGCGTTGAGGAAACCAAAACTTTTTTGGAATACAAGGCTACCCAACCTGATATGAGTTCCACTGTTGATACCCTCTGGCATGCGCTTGAAACTGCAAGAATATCTATTTTTAAGGCCGACGCACTTCGCAGTTTTCTTTTTATCATACTATCTGCCGGGTTATTATGGGCATACGGATTTGGCAAGATCAAACAAACTGTTTTTATCGGGATTCTCACCCTGCTTATCTTGGTGGATATGTGGCCGGTGAACCGGCGCTACCTCACCGAAGAAAATTTTGTTTCGCGCCGCCAGGTTGAAAACCCTTATAAGCCAAACATAGCTGATCAATTGATACTCAAGGACGTTGATCCCAATTATAGGGTTCTTAACCTAACTACGAATACCTTTAATGAAACTTCCACCAGCTATTTCCATAAATCTATCGGTGGTTATCAAGGCGCTAAGCTGCAACGTTACCAGGATCTGATTGACCACCATATCACCAAAGGAAATATCCGGGTTTTAAGTATGCTCAACACCAAGTACATTATAAAGGCAGACAAAGACAAGGCGCCTGTACCGGAAATTAACATGCAGGCAATGGGCAATGCCTGGTTTGTAAGCCGGTATAAGATTGCTGAGAATGCAGATGAAGAAATTGAAGCATTGAATTCGCTCGATATTGTTTCAGAGGCGGTTGTTGACAAACACTTTCTGAGTCATGTTGAGGGTAAAATTTTTGCAGAAGATTCATTGTCCACGATATTTCTAACATCCTACACACCCAACCGGCTTGTCTATAAAGCCAACACAGCCACGTCACAAATAGCCGTTTTCTCGGAAGTTTTTTACGACAAAGGCTGGAATGCATTTATAGATGGTAAACCCCGGCCACATTTCAGGGTTAATTATATACTCAGGGCTATGGAAGTGCCGGCGGGTCAACATGAAATCGAATTCAGGTTTGAACCCAGGTCATATTATTGGGGCCAAAAGGTTTCATTGGCAGGTTCTATTATCCTGTTATTATTAATGCTGGCTTATGGGTTGAAGCAATTTAAGGGTTCGCAAAAAGCTAAAACGAATTGATTAAGACCACAGGGATGAAGAAAGTGCTGATAATCACTTATTACTGGCCTCCAAGCGGGGGGGCAGGAGTGCAGCGCTGGTTAAAATTTACAAAATACCTCAGAAACTATGGCTGGGAGCCAATGATCTACACACCAAGTAATCCGGAGCCACCCGATATTGATACTTCCTTGCTGTCTGATATACCTGAAAACCTCACTGTAATCAGGACAAAAATATGGGAGCCTTACTCATTATACAAGAGGTTCACCGGCAAGAAAAAGGAAAGCAGGATCACACATGGTTTCTTAAAAGAAGGAAAAGCTTCGGGCCCTGCCGAGAAAATAGCCACCTGGATCCGTGGAAATTTTTTCATTCCCGATGCACGTTGTTTCTGGGTAAAACCTTCAATAAAATACTTAACACATTATTTGAAAAGCAACCCGGTTGATGTCATTGTTTCGACCGGCCCGCCACACTCCATGCACCTGATAGCGATGGGTTTAAAAGAAAAAACAAACATTCCCTGGCTTGCCGATTTTCGCGATCCATGGACTGAGATTGATTTTTTTGGGCAGCTCCTTCTATCATCTTATGCCAGGAAAAAGCACCAAAGACTAGAAAAAGGTGTACTGGCTAACGCTGACTTGGTTGTTACCATAAGCCGACATTTAGCAAATGACCTCTTTCGAATCGGTGAAAGAAAAATAGAGGTCATCACTAATGGATTTGATACTGAAGATTTTAAATTTCTGCCTGTTGAACAGGAGCCTGGATTCATCCTCACCCATATAGGATCATTAAACAAGGATCGGAATCCCCTTACCTTATGGGAAACGATGGCAGAATTATGTAACACCAATCCCCGTTTCAAAAGATTATTGAAATTGAGGTTTATCGGCAAAAATGATTTTAGCCTGCGGGATGGCTTACAAAAGAACGCTTTATACGAAAAAGCAGAATTCTTTGACTACATGCCCCATCAGCAAGCGCTACGCCTTGCCGCAACTTCGAGTGCCTTGTTGCTTCTACTCAACAATACTCCTAATGTGATGGGTATTACTCCCGGAAAGCTTTTCGAGTACCTTGCCTTGAAAAGACCAATCCTTTGTATTGGCCCTGAAGTTGGTGACAGTGCAAATATTTTGTTACAAACCGCTTCGGGAGATACTGTCGGGTTTTCGGATAAAGAAAAAATGAAAGCCGTGCTTCTTGATTGGTTCTACAAACATGAAAAACATGAATTACAAATTGTTAGTGCCGATATTAATACTTATTCGAGGGAAAAGCTAACTGAAAACATGGCATCGTTTTTTGAAAACCTCGTTTCAGTAAAGTCAAGGTTAAAATCGGAAGCGTATGGGCATGGCCTGATCAAAGAATCATAGGCAACTCCGATTACACGTCTAAAATGTCCAATAACGGTCATTTAGGTTCTAAACGAGGCACTCTGCTTGTTCAGGCAAAACCGCAGCAAAGCTAAGGGTAGCTAAAACGCTCAAAAATAAGTGTTTTCCGTGATCGTTTAACCAAATAATTTATTCATCATAGAAAAAATCTTCATACACAATCCATCCATTGTAGCCTCGGAGCTTTTCAGTTCTCCGAATTCGCCAGGGTACGACTGATAAGCCTTTGGCGGACAAAGTCTGGTGGATCTATACCAAAATTCCAATTACAGTTGTACTAATGGGATTTTTTTGTGCTCTGGATTTTGGCCAAACGTCCGGATGATATATGCGATTTTTCTACTTTCGCTCAAGTATCCTTAATGGGTTTCCAATGTAAACACCTTCTTCAAGTATGTCTTTAACTACTATTCCACCCATTCCAATTGTTACATTATTGCATATTGTTATACCTTGTCTCACAGCAGAATCTGTTCCGAAGTAAACATAGTTTCCAATCTTACAGTTTCCGCTTATATTTACAGCAGGCCCTGTGGTAAAAAAATCACCAATTATACAGTCGTGTCCTATTGTTGTATGTAAATTTAATTGAGCGTGCTTACCAATTTTTATATTACAAGTTACTATAGTCCCTGCAGTTATAATACTTCCTTCTCCTATTTCAGCCCATTCTGATATAATTGCAGTTGGGTGGATGATGGTTGTAAATTTAGTATTACATGGTAATCTGTCTATAACCATTTTTCTTGTAAGTGGGTCACCAATAGCCACTACTACATTATACAATAACGGGTCAAAAGTTGACAGAGGAAGTACCTCAATATTCATTATTTTAGATTCTTTTAAATATTTGTCACTGACCATAAAGCTAGCAATTTCCTCAATTTTTAGATTGGTCGCTGCAATAGCGTCTATTAGGCAACATAAAACTTCTCTACCGAAGCCTCCTGCTCCAATGATGCAAATTTTCTTCTCGTTAGTAATCATATTATTATGGTTTAATATTCTTTGTCTAACAACGCAAATACCTCTCTATTCAGGATATAAAAATTTTCAATCCTTACATGGTCACCTATACTGATCAATTCGGGTGAATAAATGGAAACTTTCCGGCTGATATTAACATTCTTGCCTTATTGTTTGAGACCCAATAGTTTTAATTCATTTTCATCATAAAAAGAATTCATTGTCTTATTGGTTAGTTTCAATAACTGTATTAATAATTCTCTGCTGGATATCACTATCAAGGCCAGGGAAAATGGGCAAGCATAAAATACGGGAGGCGATAGATTCAGAATTCTCGCATGAAACCGGGTTATCAATATATCGAAGCCTGTTAAGAGAAGGATAAAAATACCTGCGCGGATTGATGTCTTTACTGTTTAAAGCATCTTTAATTCCAAGCAAATCAGCTTCACTTTTAAATACCAGCGGAAAATAAGTGTAGTTATTGCTGCAATCTGCGTTTAATTTCTGTAAAGTTAAGTTTTCAGAGTTCTCGAAAGATTGAAAATAACGCTCCCAGATTTTCTTACGCTCGGCTATGATGTCATCAATGTCATCGAGAATGCACAGGCCGATTGCTGCCTGGAATTCATTCATTTTCGCATTAATCCCCAAAATATCCACCTTTTCATAGCCGGAAATCCCAAAATTGATCAATAGTTTAGCATTTTCGTAATGCTTCTTCTCACGAAAAACAATGGCTCCTCCTTCAATCGTATGAAAAATCTTTGTTGCATGGAAGCTCAAAATCGAAGCATCACCCTTATTGATGATACTTGAATCTTTATATTTTACACCAAAAGCTTGGGCTGCATCATAAATGATCTTAATATTGTACTTGGTGCATATTTCATTTATTGCTTCAATATCGCAACCATTTCCGAAGACATGAACAGGCAATACTGCCGAAGTCTGAGTTGTGATCGCTTTTAAAATATTTTTTGGGTCAATATTAAAAGTAGCAGGATCAATGTCGGCAAAAACAGGTGTCAGGTGCTCCCACATCAAACTGCTGGTAGTGGCTACAAAAGAGAATGGTGTAGTGATTACTTCCCCAGTCAGATTGAGTGTTTTATAAGCAATTTGCAGGGCGAGAGTGCCGTTTGTAACCAATACCAGGTGATCAACCCCTAAATGCTTTGCCAAACGTTTTTCCAGTTCATGCACTAATTCACCATTATTGGTTATCCAACCCGATTTATAAATCCGGTCAATGTATTGGTTGAGCTTTTCCCGCGGGGGAAGGTATGCTTTTGTAACATTTATCACTTCAAGTGCCTGTTTATGAGGTTTAACCATAGTTCATTATAATTATCTTCCGACAAAACCCGGGCAACATATTCCTTATTCAGCTGGCTATCTGATATGGGTTCAGAGAATTGCTCAAATGCCATAGTTGGTACTTTCGAAATATCGAACACCAGGCAATTATTACGCGAAAAAAAATAAAATGAGGTTGTGTCGCTACGCAGATAAACTTTTTTACCAAGATACAGCAATGACATAATATTTCCCAAACCCTGCTGGCGTTTATGATTCATCAACGCGATGTCAATCCTTCCGAGTACCCTGGAATAAGCTTCAGCATCCACCAGGTTCAGAATTGGTTGGAACTTGTCTCCAAAAATGCTTTGGCCAAATTCCATAACATGTAGTTTATAAGCAGGAGTGCCTCCATATGACAGCGGACATTGAATTGTAATTGCTTCATTAGAAAAATGTGCAAGCATTGCGATCATTTCAATATGTCTATTCGATGGGTCACCAGAATTGCCGATCATTATATTGATTGGCTCTGTTTTTCCTTTTTGCTTAATCCTATCAAGCATTGAGAGACTGACAGGAATGGGATATATGATGGGAATGTAGATGGCAGGTGAGTGATATATCTCCTTAGCCAGGTTGGCATCTTCTTCCACAAAAGCAGCGATTTCGGGTAAGCACGGAATGATTTTTCTTCTGCACCATTCGTAAAGTCGTGCCCTAATACTGAGGTTCTTCTTCTGAAATGCATACAGATCCGATCCCCAGATTATCCAGGTAGATTTTTTTATTAACCTGAGGTTGAACCGCCAGAATAAAAGCGAGGGATCGTAAGCGAGAGAATGGATAAAAATCCAGTTGGCCCTGTATAAAGCTGGTAGAATTCCAGAAAAAAGGTCTCCCGCTTTCTTCGTATATAGGATTCTTGACGCAATACGGTCATCGTACTTAAAAGTCATAGGTTGGCTATACCCGATCCCGAAAATAAAAAGATGATCCTCAAGGTCAATCTGGTTAGCCAAAAGTTGCAGGAGTGTAAAACTGTAATTTGTTTGACTCGCAAAAAGATGAACAATCATCTGTGATGTTTCAGAGCGGTAAAGTTAATACTGTTATCTGATCAAAAACAATTTTGTTCCATGGTGCAAGGTTTTTTCCAAAACGGAAAGACTGAACCTCTTAAGATTACTGGTGATTTTGGAGGAATTTTACCGCTTTTTGACTGAACCTTCACCCTTTGACCCAGCTTAAAAATGCATACCTGTTTCCAGTAATTATCAACCATTGATGGAAATAGTATCTTTGCCTTTGTGAGTTAATATAGAAATGGGTATTGTTCAACGCGATAGTTTCAGCATCACCATCATCGCATACGTGGGTGCGGTTATTGGCTTTATTAATAAACTCTTCCTGTTCACAAATTTTCTTACTACAGAGCAGGTGGGCTTGGCCAACCTACTGATTACCATCGCTATGCTTTATACACAATTTGCAGCTATTGGTTCCTATAATACCATCAATAAGTATTTTCCGTTTTTCAATAACCAACACAAACACCACCATGGTTTTTTGTTCGGCATATCAGCATTAGCACTGGCAGGTTTTATCATTTCAACCTTACTTTTCTTGGTGCTCCGCAAACCCTTTCAATGGCATTTCGAAGCAAACAGTCCCCTACTTGTCGAATACATGCCTTATCTTATTCCGCTGGCACTAGCAACGCTTTACTACAATATTTTTGACACCTACCTGCGAAGTCTTTATTATAACATTATCCCATCGTTGACTTATGAAGTGATCCTGAGAATTTTCGTAACACTCAGCATATCATTGTTTGCAATCGGATGGGTTGACTTCAAAACCTTTGTGGCGATTTATGTTATAGCCAATTGCCTTCCGGCTGTAATAGTAATTCTATATACCTGGTATATCAGACAGTTGATGTTGAAACCCATGTATACACTTCACTGGAAAAGACTGGGGAGCATCATGGTGGTTTATGGGCTTTTTTCGATGATGAACAACCTCAGTGGGTTGTTTACCATGAGCATTGATTCGCTGATGGTAGCCCGCATGATTGATCTGAGCGCTGCCGGTATCTATACCACTATGATTTTTATTACCAGTGTTTTGATTATCCCCTATCGCTCTATGATAAAGGTTTCGACGCCATTGATTTCGAACTATTGGAAAGAACGCGCCCTGGATAAAATGGAAGACCTATACACAAGAGCCACGGCAAGCAACCTGGTGGTGGGTAGTGGCCTGTTTCTGATGTTGTGGATAAATATTGACAGCATCCTATATTTTATGCCCGGCGAATACGCAACTGGCAAATATGTATTCCTGATGCTTGGCATTGGCAAACTTTTCGACATGGCATCAGGTTTGAACAGTGTCATACTTGCAACCTCGAAAAAATACCGCTACGATCTGATCTTCACCGTCGGGCTGGTTGTTTTCACCATCATCACCAACTATTTCTTTATCAGGCTGTTTGGCATGAATGGGGCAGCCCTTGCTTCAATGATCACCATTGTTCTGTTTAATCTCATTAGGATTTGGTTCATATCATATCATTTTAACTTGCAACCTTTCCGAACAAAGCAATTATGGGTGCCGGCCATATTGTTGGTTTGCATGATGTTGTCAGCAGCTATTCAACAGGTTTACAATGTATTTGTTGATCTTGTTGTCCGCAGCACCATTATTGGGTTACTATTCGTAATCCCGCTTTATTTCCTGCACATTTCTGAAGACATCAACAAAATGGCAAGGAAGAACATCCTGTGGGTATGGAGGTGGATAAGAAAAGACAGGCTTCACAAACAATAAAGAAAACCTTTCCAGGTTTCGATTAGCAGGGCTTTTACTTCTCAGAAAATCATACTTTTTTACGACCTTTGGTTCGTTTGGCACGAAGGATGCTGGCGTTTAGTTCAAAACCCATCAACAGAATGATTGAGTTGAAGTAAATCCAAAGCATAAACACCAACAGCGTGCCGATAGAACCATAAAGCGTGTTGTAGCGCGAGAAGTTAGAAACATAATAATTGAATCCTATACTGGTAACAATGGTGAGCAGGGAAGCCAGTATTGATCCGGCAGAAACAAAGCGAAACTCCTTTTTAGTGGCCGGGCCAAAAAAATATAATAGGGAATACATGAGTAAAAACATTCCAACTACGATAATCCATTTAATCACGATGATTATTTCAACGGTATAGCGTCCCTTTATTACCCCGAATTCCATAAGCCTGTCCAAAACTATGGGACCAAGAGTGACTAGCGATGTTCCCACAATGATCATTAGTGACAGAACCAGCACCAAGCCCACTGAAACCAATTGCTGACGGATAAAAGAACGCGTTTCGATGGTGTGGTAGGTTTGATTGAAGGCCTCGATCACGCTATTAACACCATTTGTGGCAAAATATAGGGTCAGCAAAAAACCAATTGATAATAATCCTCCACGGGGGCGAGTGATGATATCGAAAAGTGTATCCTCAACGGTTGCATAGATTTCCCTTGGAATGATATCCTGCAAAATAGCCAGCAATGAATCCTGGAATCCATCAATAGGTAGATATGGAATAAGGGTGAAGAAAAAGAGTATAGCCGGGAATAAAGCCATAAAAAAGTTAAAAGAAACAGCTGAAGCACGCATGGTGATAGATCCTCTTTCGATACCGATAAAAAAAAACCGCATCACATCGTAAAAAGACATGCCATCGAAACCAGGCAAGATAAGTTTTTTTGAAATCTTAACAATCACAGCCACGAACGAACTGTTGGTGATTTTTTCGTACTGTCGTCGGACGTAATTCATGCGTGTTTCTATTATTACCTCAACTAATCGTCCAACTCAATGCGCAGTTGGTGAATGAGGAGGTTGGCTCCAACCTTTTTTAAAAGGAAATACGTGCGGTACTTAGTTTTACCCGATTTATAATCACCAATAAAATAGAGTGATCCATCGTTTGATGCGCCTTGGTGATTCAATGTAACTGTTTGTGGTGGGTATTTTGAAAAAAAAACGCGCATAATTAACTCAGCTTGGGTGCGGTTAAACCGGCCATCGTTGTCGGGCAGGGTAAGTTGTACACTGGCGTTGAAATGGCGGGCCAGTTCCTTGGCATTTGCAGTGCGCAGCAACACAATGATGCTATCGCCTTCTTTTGGTGTTTCCTGGGCCGATAAAAAACTCCCACCAATAAATAGAAGCGCAATAGTTAAAAGGAAAAAAAACTTTTTCATAATTGAATTTATACCCTGAGGAACTTTAGATGCTACAAAAAGCGAACCAATTCTAGCAGATTTAGTGTATTTTGTTTCTTCTTCGTGAATCCGTGAAGCGAATCCGTCATTCCGAACGCAGTGAAGGAATCTCAGTTGATGAAAGAGATTGCTTCTCCCGCCTAATGCGGGATCGCAATGACGTACTGTACAAAAATCTGTTCACGGATTCAGGCTTATTATTTCTTGCGAAGTTACGCAAACTTTTTAAACAATGTTTCGTGATTTTCGAAAAGGGCAAATTTGCTGGCCATAGGCCACGAAATTGCAGTAGTAAAAACGCGGCCTACTTGAAATGGAGTACTTTCGCAGCTAAAGCAATATAAGTGCGAAACCATGAAAATCCGTATCCTTTCGGCAGGAAAGATTGACGTGAGCTACTTGCGCGAGGGCATAGCCCTGTATGACAGCCGCTTGAAGCACTATGCGACTGTTGAATTGACCCAGGTAAACCTGAACCGTTCCGATTCAAGGGCAAGTGTTGAAGTAATCAAAGCTAAAGAAACCGAATTATTGATGAAAAAAATCAACCCCGGCGATTTTGTTGTGATGCTTCACGAACATGGCAAACAATTGCGATCGCTTGAAATGGCGGCCCTGCTTAACGAACATATGGTACGCAGAACCAAAAAATTGGTTTTCGTGATTGGTGGTCCTCATGGTTTTTCCGAGCCCATGTTCAGACGTGCCGATTTGCAACTTTCTCTATCTTCAATGACTTTTCCGCACCAACTTGTAAAACTGGTTTTCCTGGAACAACTCTATCGGGCTTTCACAATTATTAAAAACGAACCTTATCATAACGAATAAGCACATCTTACCAATGCCGAAGAAACTGGTTTTTGCTACGCAAAACAAGCATAAGATTATCGAAGTGACTGATGTCATTACCAAACGCCTTTACGAATCCGGCAATAATGCAACGCAATGGGAAATCCTTTCATTGTCTGACTTGGGAGGCTTGTACGATATTCCTGAAACTGCCCTCAGCCTGGAAGGCAATGCTCTTCTGAAAGCCATGTATGTTGTTGACAGGTTTGGATTTGATTGTTTTGCTGACGACACAGGTCTTGAAATAGATGCATTGGATGGGCGACCAGGTATTTACTCGGCCAGATATGCCGGCGAAAACAAGAATTTTGAAGACAACATTAATAAAGTGCTCAAAGAATTACGGGGTATCGAAAACCGCAAAGCCCGTTTTAGAACGGTAGTCGCTTTAGTAATTAAAAACCATGTCCACTATTTCGAAGGTATCATGAATGGGCAGATAATACACTCAAAACGTGGCAGCGGCGGGTTTGGTTACGATTCCGTTTTTTTGCCCGAATGTTATGATAGAACCTTTGCCGAGATGACCCTCGACGAAAAAAATCAAGTCAGCCATAGAGCAATAGCGATCAACCGCTTATGCGATTTTTTGAACGATTACCGGGCTGGCTGAGATATCTCCTCTTATCATGCCATTGAACAGCATCTTCGATGGCCATGGTAAAAAGTTCCGTCATGCTGATACCCATGGCCCTGGCTTGCCTTGGAACAATGCTGTTCTCGGTTAACCCGGGAATGGTGTTCACTTCAAGAAAATAAAATTTATCTTGGTTCAGCATATAGTCAAACCTGACTATTCCCTTGCAATTCAAACTTTTATACAAATAAACAGATAATTCGCGGCAACGACTGTCCAATTCCTTGCCTATGGGTGCGGGCAGGATTTCATCGGCCATTCCAGGGGTGTATTTGGCTTCATAATCGAAAAATTCTTTCTTGCTCACAATTTCGCAAAGCGGAAAAACAATGACCTCGCCTTTATAACTGATTAGGCCACAGGTAATCTCTCTGCCTTTGATATACTGCTGAATCAGCACTTCGTCGTCGTGTTGAAAGGCATTTGCGATGGCTGAGGTGAGTTGATCCTGAGAATCAACTTTTACCACCCCTACACTCGAGCCACCTTTATTGGGTTTAACGAAACAAGGCAGGCCGGTTGTTTCAAGAATTTTTTGTGTGTCCACTGTATCGCCCAAGGCTAAAAACACCGATTTGGCTACCGGAACTCCCAGGTTATTCACGGCCAGGCCGGCAAAATATTTATTGAAAGTTAAGGCAGAGGTGAACAAGTCGCACGAAGTGTAGGGTATGTTCATCAAATCGAAATAACCCTGCAGCTTGCCATCCTCGCCGGGTGTGCCATGAATGGCAATAAACACACAGTCGAAAGTGATTTTGTTGCCATCGGTGGTTAAGCTGAAATCATTTTTATCAATTAGGTATTTCGTGCCGCTATCTGAGTAAAACCACCATTCATTTCCCGTAATAACTATTGAGTACACCTCATAATTTTTTCTATCAATGTGTTTTAATATTATTCCTGCGCTTTTCAGCGAAATGTCGAGCTCTCCGCTGTTTCCGCCCGTGATTAGTGCTATCTTCTTTTTCATTATCTGATGTCTCTGATGCGTTTAATTTTACTATTTTGCTGTGGTTCATATTTATTGGCTCAGTGAGGCTGATAAACCAAATCTGATAAATTCATATCTTTGCCTTCATAAAACAATAAACCAGTAAGGTTGATGTTATATTTCGTATATTGACACTTTATTCCTTTCAATTCACATTCAGCGACTAAAAGTAGTAAAAATGAGTTTCGTACAATTTTTATTCAGCAGGAAATTTCTGCGGCATTTTCTTCTTTCCATCCTGGCCACGCTGATTATTATTTTTATTGCCCTTCTATTGCTCTCAGTTTACACACTACATGGCAAACAGATTACAGTGCCCGATTTCAGGGGTTTATCATTGAACGAAATCGCTTATAACCAACATGCTGGTGATTTAATATTCATCATTCTCGATTCGGTTTACAACGAAAACCTTCCGAAAGGCAGTGTTGTTTTGCAAGACCCACTCCCCGGATCGAAAGTAAAACGAAACCGCAAGATATATCTTACCACTGTAGCTGTGTTGCCCGAGCAGGTTCAGGTTCCCGACTTGGTGGATCTCACATTTCGACAAGCTGCTGCAACCCTGGAAACTTACGGACTCAAACTCGGCAAGCTCGATTATGTTGCGGATATTGCAAGAAATGCAGTTTTAAGGCAGCTCTATGAAGGGAAAATCGTTGAACCCAATACTTTACTTGAGCGCGGATCACAAATAGACCTGGTGCTGGGCAGGGGGCTGGGTAGCGAAAGATCATCTGTGCCATTTCTGCTTGGGCTCACACCTTCTGAAGTAAGAAACACACTAAAAAATCTTATGCTGGCTAAAGGGGCTGAATTCTTCAGCAAACCTGCCGATTCATCCAACTCAAGGGCCTATAAACAGAATCCGGCATTCAAGCCCGATGCCTATTTAAACATTGGGCTACCTATTGACGTTTGGTACAAACCATCCGATGAATTCAATTTCGATTCGCTGTTGCAGATATACCAAAACAACGCATTTGATGATTACGATTCTATTTTTATAAGATTATAAATGATCTATGAACCGATATTTTTTTTCATATCTACTGCTTTCATCCATTGTCCGCCTTGTCTCAGCACAAGAAGTGATGACAGGCCTGCAGGAAAATCCTTCCATAAAGCAGTACAACCTACAAGGCAATCCAGCTTTTAAAAGCACACAGCAGGCGTTGCAGCTTCCGTTCTTCGACGATTTTTCAGCTACAGGTATTTTCCCAAAATCAAACCTATGGTCTGACAATAAGGTTTTTATCAATTCTGATTACGCTGTTTTTCCGCCCACTGTGGGAGTGGCCACATTTGATGCCATTAACGAAGATGGCATGCTCTATCCCCAGGCCAATACCACCCGGTTTATTGCTGACTATCTCACATCCAAACCCGTCAGGCTTGATTCTGTTTTTTCCCTTCAACCGCGGGCACTCACGCCTGCCGATTCAATTTATTTGAGCTTTTATTACCAACCCGAAGGCTTCGGCTTTGCCCCCAACCCCGGCGATTCGTTGGTTCTTGAATTTTATCAAGATCACCCTGTTGATTCGCTGAAAAAATGGGTGAGAATGTGGAGTAGCCCAGGCATGACACTCAATAGTTTCTATGCCCAACATGGAACGTATTTCGCTCCAGTGATGATACGTATTACTGACAGTGCTTATTTAAGGCCTGGCTTCAGGTTTAGGTTTTACAATTATGCCAGCATACTTTATCCAACAGCACCCAGTTTTCAGAGCAATCGCGATCACTGGCATCTTGACTATGTTTACCTAAATCATGACCGGAATTTCAATGACCGGAATTTCCGGGACATTGCTTTTGCTGCACGCCCAAGAAGTTTTCTGAAAAAATACTTCCAGATGCCTTACAAACAATACAAGCAAAATTTTGTGAACGAAATGCTCGATACGCTTCGTGTAGTGGCTACCAATCTTCATAATGCAGCTTCACCCGCAAAATACCGCTATACTGTAAAAAACACCAACGGAATTCATGTGAAAACCTATGAAACAGGAATTTACAGTTTCCCACCTTATGCCCAATCCGGATATGTGACTCATCAACCTATTGCCCGACCACCGGTTAATTTTGTCTTTCCGACTCTAAACCAACCTTGGGCTATGTTTGAAATTGAACATGTGCTCTCAAGCCAAGCAAGCTTTCCGCAAAGCGAAAATGATACCTTGAGGTTCACCCAAGTGTTTGGCGATTCCTATGCCTACGATGATGGCACTGCCGAAGCCGGGTATGGACTAAACTATGCCGGAGGCCAATTAGCTTATCGCTTCCAGCTCAACACACCCGACACCCTTACGGCCATCACCATGTTTTTCAACCGAATCCTTGGAAACCCTGCACCACGGTATTTTCATATTAAGATTTGGAATGACTTAGGGAGTAAACCAAATCAAGTGATATACACGCAGGAATATTTACAGCCAATTATTGAGCAAGGATTGAATAAATTTCAAAAATATGAAATAACCAATCCAGTGTTCGTCAGCAATAGCAACTTTCCGGGTTTGGTTTTCTATATTGGATGGCAGCAGATTACCTCTGATCTGCTCAATATTGGTTTCGATCGAAATACGAATAGCAAACAAAATACTTTCTACAACTATGGAGGCGAATGGCTTAACAGCATGTTGGATGGATCGCTTATGATGAGGCCGGTAATAGGTTCAAATGGGCCATCGGCTATCAGCGACCCGGCTCATTCAAATATATTCAGGATTTATCCAAACCCCGTGTATGACAACACCCTGAACCTGCGTTATGACGACCAATATCTCGAAGATGGAAGCATCAGGATATTTGGAGTAATGGGCAACCTTCTGAAAGAAAATAAATTATCGCCAAGCATTGATATTTCAGACCTGAAAGCTGGTGTTTATGTAGTACAGGTTATCAACCCTGCAGGTGCAGTGCTTGGGACCATTCGTTTCGTTGTTGCCAGGTAGCATGATGAGCGAATATATTGATAGCATCTCGGAAGAAATCGAAGAATCCGATTTTTACGAACACTACCGCCTGTTAGTTGACAAGGGACAGGGCTTGCTGCGCGTTGATAAGTTCCTGATGGGACGAATCGAAAATGCTACACGCAACCGAATTCAAGTGGCTATTCATGCCGGCAATGTACTGGTGAATGGCAAAAATGTGAAGCCCAATTACCTGGTGAAACCCTTGGATACGATCACCATAGTGTTGGCACATCCCTTGCGGGAGTTCGAGTTGGTGGCTGAGAATATACCGCTCAACATTGTGTATGAAGATGATGATGTGTTGGTTATCAACAAGGAACCCGGCATGGTGGTTCATCCTGGGCACGGTAACTACACTGGCACCCTAATGAATGCCCTGCTCTACTATTTAGAAAATGCCAACGCCTCAGCAACAGCCAGCTATCCTTACCTTGTTCATCGTATTGACAAGGATACTTCAGGCATTTTATTGATTGCTAAAAATGAGCTCGCCCAATCTCGTTTGGCTCTTGAGTTTTTCAATCACACCATCGAAAGAAAATATGTTGGCTTGGTTTGGGGTGATGTTAAGACCAATGAAGGCACCGTTGAAGGTCATGTGGGCCGCAGCCCTAAGGACCGCCGTGTGATGTCAGTTTATAGAGATGGTCAAACGGGTAAGCCAGCCATCACACATTACAAGGTGATGCAGAGATTTGGATATGTAACCCTGTTGGAGTTTCAACTCGAAACCGGTCGCACACACCAGATACGTGCCCACATGAAACACCTTGGTCATCCGCTTTTCAATGATGAGAAATACGGCGGCAACATGATTCTGAAGGGAACCACCTTTACAAAATATAAGCAATTTATTCAGAACTGTTTTACACTCATACCCCGACAGGCCTTGCATGCAAAATCCCTGGGATTTGCTCACCCGCTGAGTGGCGAAAAATTATTTTTCAATTCTTCCTTGCCAGACGATATGCAGGCAGTGATTGACAAATGGGAGCGTTATGTTTCGGCTCACCAGGTAGAAGAATAAACCATTGCGGGATTTCCCCGAAAGAGACTTAACCTATTTGAGCAAACCTAACTTATAGTGGTGTGGTCGGTTATCGCCTATCCAAACCGATAAAAGAAAAATTCCATCATACCTTCTTGAGAATTCGATTCCGGCTTTGTATAGCTCACTGATCTCAACTTCCCCATGTTCCATCACCTGCCCGTGGGTGTTGTGCAACTCCCATTGAAGGAAATTTTCTTTGTGTGAGCCGAGCAATAAGTTTACCGCCTCGCGTGCCGGATTGGGGTACAAAGCCGGGGCCACTCTGATATATTTTTTTCGCAACAGGGTGTCGGCGCTGAGTTGGTTTTTCACAGCCAACTGAACATCAAACTCGCCAATGGCGGAGTATTTTATGGCCAGCGGATTTCGTTCGGTCGAAGAAATAGGGGTCCCTCCCGGAAATCTCCAGCTCCACTCTATCGGATTGTTTGTTGAATAGTCAATGAACGTAATAGTGCTGCCAACTGAGATAACTGTTGTATCGGCCATGAAATTGGCAACCACCTGTATGGTGTTGTAGCTTCCGCGAAGTTGGGTCAGTCCGCTGTTCATTGGATCGAGCCAAGGCTTCAGTTGCTTGCTTGGAATGGTACCAAAAGATTCCCATGAATAGGAAAACTTCCCATAATAATCAGGTGATAAGGGATAGGTGCACGACGCTTGTCCTCCAGTAAGCTGGCCGACTAAGAGTCCCTCATTATTGAAAATAGGAGCACCCGACGAGCCTCCCTCAGTAACCCCATGCCCATTGGCTGTTGCTGCCCACTGCACTTTCCAATACATGTTCTGTTGGTTGATATTGTTGAAATAAGAAGATATCAGCGGGGTTGTGTAAGTCGAAATTTTCTTGATTTCGCCTGCCGGATGATGTATACTTACCCCGCTTTGTGCCGGGGCATTGACACGCGACCAGCCATTGTAGTAAGGTTGGTATTCGGTTGGTATATGTTGGTTCAGGAGTAAGAGGCTAAAATCGGAGCCCATGTTATCGTTGCCTTCGCCTGTATTGGCTTTAAGGATGGCGCCTGTCATGCTCTTTTCAGGAGGATTGATTGCTGGATCGAGACAGGTTTCTGATTCGTAGTTGAAATAAAAAACCCATTGGTTAAGGTTTGCAACACTGGCATAAGTACCCTGATTGTTTCGAAGGCAATGATCAGCCGTAAGCAGATAGGGTTTATAATCGCCCAACGTATTGTTTACCAGGCTGCCCGAACACCAAAATGCGGTGACCCCGATCCTGGTCATAATACGGACTACTCCCTTTTTCTGATCCTTCCATGCACTTCCCTCGCTACAGTTCACGTTTACATTGCACGCGCCCGAGCCGTTGATGTCTGGTTTTTTTTTGGGAGAATTCAAATCTACCCCCCTGTAAGCATGAAGCACCTCGCTGATGATGAAACGCGGCCTTTCGGTGATGCCAACAGGGCTCACACATTCAACGATCACGCTTTCGCCGGGAATGAGCCCCGTTGCAAATAAACCATCGGTATGGTTGTTTTCATGGGTGAACCCACCCAACAACCTGGAGCGATCATCATTGTATAGATAAAGGCGGTATCCGCGAGGCAAATAAAAATCGCTGAAATAGATCGCTGTTGCCAGCGCACCCGGCGTTTTTACCCGTAAGCGCCATTGTTGGATGTTGCCGGGCAGGAGTTCCCAGGTGGGAAGGTCATCAACCCGCACATTCACCGGTAGTAATATTCCTATGCGATAGGCTATGCCGTTTCTGGCGGCAGCCTCATCCTCCGATACAAGCTGATCTATCTCGAGTGGTGGAATAGTTAGGGTAATCAATGCAAAGTCTCTGCTTTTGTCAGCAAAGCCTGGCGATGTTCCACCACTATTGATTTGGGCCACGCCTTGAAGCACCCAGAGCAATATTATTTGGGCGAGAAATAGCTTCAATGGCAACCTAAGAGGCATAAAACCATAATCAGTTTTTGTTTCAAAGCAAACGACTTCAAATACAGCTTATTGCTTGTTGGGTAGCTCCAGGCCGTAGCCATGTTTCTTATCCACTCTTTTCAGAACCAAACTCAGGATGATGGCAGCAGCACCGAAACCGGCAAAAATTAGTTCCGGAACAGTATAGTCGTATTTTGCACCTTCAACACCTGCTACGATCTGTTCGGCTACACCGGGATTCGATTGGGTAACTGCCCAGCCGATCAATATGGGTACCAGCAGCAGGCCAATGTTCTGTATATAGAAAATCAAGCCGTAGGCTGAGCCCAAGTAGTGGTCCTGCACAATTTTTGGTACAGATGGCCACATTGATGCAGGCACCAACGAAAATGCGGTACCAAGAATCACTATGGTTCCCAGGGCTATGGGAACTGAGAAAATATCAGATGGAACCAGGGCAAAAATCAGGTGGGAAATGGTCAGCAGAATCGCTCCGTATAACATCATTGATGCGCCTTTTCCTTTGATATCGAGGAAATAACCGATAAGTGGAGTAAGCACCATTGCACCAATGGGGAAATAGGAGAAATAGGCTGCCGCTGTTTTTATATCAATGTGAAGTTTTGACGCCAGCATATCGGTTGCAAATTTCTGGAAAGGAAAAATGGCCGAATAGAACAATACACAAAGGCCGGCAATAGCCAGAAAGCCGGGATTTTTGATAATTTTAAGCAGGTCGCTCACTCGGAAACTTTCTTCGGGTGATTCTGCTGGATTTTCACCCAGTTGATTGTCCAACCTGGCATCCATAAATGTATAAATGAAGAAAGTTATAAACCCTATGCACAGGAACCCTAACCCCCAAAACACTGAGTTGGACGGCCCGCCACTATCGGCAAAAATGGGAGTCAGACGAAAAACGGCAAAAACACCTAAACGTGCAATGGCCATTTCGAGTCCCATTGCCAGTGCCATCTCTTTGCCTCTAAACCACTTCACAATGGTTTTGGAAACCGTGATTCCCGCCATTTCGACACCTACACCAAAAATGGCAAATCCAACAAAAGCCAGTTTGGCCGAGGCAGGCACCCAAGTAGAAAAGGAACCCAACCAGCCAGCCAATGCTGAATCTGCAAACCCGGCCGTAAGTGCATAAAACTTGATGGCGGCTCCAATTACCATGGTCAGACCTGCAGTGATCAATGTAAAGCGAATACCCATTTTATCAAGAATGATTCCCGACAGAATAAGGAAACCGGCAAACACATTCAGAAAAAACTCGGAACCACCCAGCATTCCAAACACTTCGGGGCTCCATTTATAACCGGTTTCGAGCATTGTTTGTAGCGGCGCAACCACATCTACAAAGAAATAAGCAAAAAACATAGTTAGTGAAATCAGCAGCAGGGCTATCCACCTTGCGATGGCTGAATCTTTCAGGGTCTTTTTAATTTGATTCATAAGATTGTTTGTTATTGATAACTTATCACAATTTATTAAAGCGTTAGAAATTTAGAAATTAGACAAACTTGTTTTACTTTAAATCCTCAACTACACGATCAGGAAAGAAGTGGCTAAAATAGTATTTATTGCGTTTGCTTATTCCGGAATGGATACTTTATCAATAACCCAGACTATTTCATCGGTAAATGTTAATAACCAAAAATTATTTTGTCTACTTGTTATTTTATGAAGATTAGTGTTACATTTGCTGAACAAACCAAACCACTTTTTTATGAAAAAAATCTTACTTGCACTCATCCTGATGATTGCCGCAGCTTCAGTTAGTGCGGCAGGCTCATCCGATCTGTTCAAACTTGATGAACAGCGAATTGCAACAGAAATGGCTGACCTCAATGAAATTGAAGGTTATGTTAACAGCCAACACCTCACCCTCAGCGACTTGCTTGCTGAAAACAACTCGTTGGCAATCAACTCGTTGCTTCCTGCTTATGGTGCAGCCAGCATGGCCAGCCTTAGCGAAGACCCCCCGCTGGGAATCCCAAGTTTTGCCTGGGGATTCTGCTTTGGCATTCTCGGTTTGGCCATCGTTTATTTTGTGACAGAAGACACAGCACAAACAAAGAAGGCCTTATGGGGTTGCATTATTGGTACTGTGCTGTGGACAGTGATTTCCGTGGCTGCCAATTTAGCAGCAGCGTCTACAATCTAAACTATCTTCCTTTTCCCGGCCGCCAGTGAAAAAAATTCTTCTACTGTCCGTAATTTGTTTGTCATTCCTTTTGCCAACAACTTACGGACAGAGTTTTTTTAGAATCGAAGCCGATGTTTCGATGAAGACCAAACCCACAGACGGTAAGGGGCAACTCATTATCGGAAGGGTATATTACGATCGCACCTACCGCAAAATGGTTTACGATATCCGCTTCCCCGAAAAGGAGGTGTGGGTTATCAAAGATAGCCTTGCTTATACTTACCAGAACGGCAAACTCCTGCGCTCTGACAGGGTGAATCCATTCATCGAGTCAACGGTTTTTCATAAATGCCTCGAAGGTAAGCTTAATGATTTCGGGCTGCGCGACAGCTATTACAAAGTAAGTAAGGTTGAAAAAGATGGTGGTTTGGTGATCACTACATGGCTACCACCCGAAGGATTTATCTTCAAAGGAAGCGTTCTTACCTCGAACAAAGGCAACGATCTATATGGTGTGGTGGTATTAAACGAAAGGGGGGCGGTACTCAGCCGCCAGCTCTTCAAAGAATATAAAGTGGTTTCGGGGCTGAAAATACCGGCCGATATGATCCAGGTACTCTATTTTGGCACCGGGGAAATCTACCAGGTTATAACGTTATCTGACGTTAAAATAAATAATCTTAAAAATGAAAATTTTTATAACTATCCTGTTAATAAGTAGCTGCCTGGCGCTGACTGCGCAAACTACCAGCGAAATATCAATAATAAAAAAGCACATTACTGCTGAAGCATTCACAAAATCAAAAGACTATTCAGAATACCTTGGAAGCATTGCCGGCAGTGTATTTTTCTTTTACAAGCATGTGTTTTCCTCTCAGGATTACAATTCATGTAACTTCACGCCTTCCTGCTCCGAATATGCCATACAATCCATACAAAAACAAGGTTTGTTGGCCGGTTTGCTCAATTCTTTCGACCGCCTTACGCGCTGCCATGGACTTAGCGTATCAAAGTATCATCTCGACCCTCATACACACCGCTTGATTGACCCTCCGCATGATGCACACTTCGAAGAGCTTTAGTTTCGTTATCGCAATTTTGTTCGGGCTAGCTTCGAACAGGGTTTCTGGCCAAAACCTATTCGACAGTTTGCACACTGCCCAATTTGCCAATTATCTATTTATGTCAGGCAACTACCAATTAGCAGCAGAGGAGTATGAGAGATTGGTTTTCATAAGCGAAGCTTCGAATCCCATAATACTCCGGCTTATTCAATCTTATCGGTTGAATAATCAGCCTCTTCTGGCCCTCCACCGCATGAAATCGCTTTGGAATGAGCCAGGAGAAATTGATGCAGGGGTAGCCAAGGAGTATTTTTCACTGGAAATTATCAATGGCAATTACGACGAGCTACTGAATGAAACAAAACTAAACAAGCAACTTAGCACTGCCGATATGGCATTTTTCGAAGCAAGTATTTTGCTGATAAAAGAACAATATGGGCCAGCTAAATCAGTCATTGAGCGCATAGATTTTAATCAAAGTCCTGTGCTTCGTTCATATCATGCAATCGGTTCCGACGCAATGGGCATGAAGCTGAAAAACCCTTGGGTTAGTGGTTCTATGTCGGCTGTTATTCCGGGCAGCGGTAAAATATATACCGGCGAATGGCAGGATGGACTAATAGCAATGGCCATCATAGGCACTTCGCTTTGGCAATCCTATCGAGGTTTCAATAAAAACGGGATCGAAAGCTCGTTGGGCTGGATCATGGGAGCTGTGGGTGTTGGGTTTTATGCCGGCAATATATATGGAAGTGTGAAATCGGCCAATAAGTACAACAGCCAGAAAAAAAACATAATTAAACTTCGTGTACAGGCCAATTTTTATAATCATCTTTAGCGTGCTTTTAGCATGCAAATGCTTGGGACAGAATGTTGAACAAACCCTTTCCCTTGCCAACTCTTTGTTTGAAATGCAGCAATACGAAGCGGCTCTCAAGCATTATCACCGTGTCGCTTTTTTTGGTGATGACAAACAACAAGCCTATGCTTTTCCAGCTATTGGGCAATGCTACTTTGAGGCAGCCCAGTACGAGAAGAGTATTTTTTATTACGAACTGGCTTCTAATGCCGCCACCTGCGACAGCTTAGCCAGTGAATACCTGTTTGCAAAGGTTTTGTGCCATTTTCTTCTTGATAATTATGATTTTGCTTTGCAAGACCTGTATTCGTTCCATAGGTTTGAATCACAATATTTTAGCAATCGCTATCATTTTTACCATGCCATCATCAGCCTGAAAAAAAACTCACCCGATACGGCATTGGTCCATTTTCTGAATGCAACCTACGATAGCTCGCAACAGCAAGCCCTTGTGCATGCTTTTAGAAAAGCCAGGCTTAACCGACCCAACCCAAAAACTGCCATGGTACTTAGCATTTTGGTGCCAGGATTGGGTCAATTCTATGCTGGCGACTATCGTAATGCTGCAAACTCATTCCTGCTGAATTCCATACTGTTCGCACTATCCTATTCAATCACGCTCAGAAATTCTCTTGCTGATGCTCTCATGAGCACTATACCCTGGCTGCAACGCTATTACATGGGCGGATTTACAAATGCTGAATTGATAGCCCTAGCCCGCAAGAACGCAAAGCGCAACCAGCTTCTGCTGCAAGCCATTTCGATCATGGACGGTTCATTACAATGAGGGCATGAATTTTTGAAATTCCCCGACTATTAGATTCCGCTCAAAATTTGCCTGAGGTAATCTTTCTGATCTTTAGATAGCTGTGATCTTTGAATAGTATTCTCAATATCCTGCCTGAGGTCGGAGGTTGATTTTTTGTCGCGCGTGTACATTCGTAGTAGGTCGAGTTTAAAAATAATGTTTTCTGGATATTTACGTGTAAGCCACATTAGGTGCTTTTCTGCTTCCACTTGATTATTAAATACCTCATATTCGATCTTATATAAAAAATAATGTGCCTCGGTGGCGATTGTTAAATCTTGTGAACCGGCACATTTTTGCAGCAATTCTCTACCTGTATCAGCATTGGCTTGTGGCAGAAAAACAAAAAAAGGCCGCAGGAGTATGTAATTATTTTTAACCCCTCCAACCGTGTAGTTATAGACTCCTGCCAGCAAAGCATACTCTTCATATTCAAAGGATTTTGCCAACACTGCTTTCAGGCCAGGAGTAATTTTGATGAACGTTCGCAGCGCCGCTGTTTTATCGTTCTCTATTGCTGCCAGCCTTATCCGGTATGTCCCAGCAAGCAAAATGAGGAAGACCTGCCGGGGAGCAATCGTATGGATATCCGGTTTTGACTCAATCAATGTTTCGGAGAAGGTAGTCAGATCTTTAAGAAACCTGTTATCCACCCCATAAGTTAATCCTTGCCACCACAGGAGATTCAGTTCTGCCAACTCTTTTTCAATATCCTTCTCAAAGCCAATCTGGTCAGCAAGTGATGCTGCCTCTTTAAAATTGAAAGAGTAAATCATTTCGAGAGCCTTGTCGATTTGGCCGGACGTAAACAAGCGGATATCTGGTGAAACTGGTTTGCCTGCCTTCACTATTAGGGAAATACAGATTGAAGTCAGCAATATAACAATTTTTCGTAGGATCATATAATCAATTGATTATCTGCTGTATAAAAGTATGTATAATGATATATTTTCGTCAATTACGAAAAAGTAAAAGTATTCATTTTAAAATTCATAGGTAGGACAGCAGTATAAAACACTACTGCGATGAATTTTAGCTAATTTTGAAAAATCAAATCATTTCAGCGTTCAAACTCACGCACAGAAATCATGATCGTAATTACAGGAGCATTAGGATTTATCGGCAGTGTGCTCACAGGCAGGCTCAATCACCAAGGCAATGGTCAATTGATCCTTGTGGATGATTTCAGCCAGGTTCAAAAAAACAAAAACTTAGGAAACAAGGCCTTCGTAGCGAAAATTGATCGGGGAAAGTTTTTCGAATGGTTTGCACAGAACCACAAATCCGTTGAATTTGTTTTTCACATTGGTGCCCGAACCGATACCACCGAATTTGACAAAAGTGTTTTCGACACGCTGAACCTAAATTATTCAAAACGCATGTGGCAGTGCTGCAGCGACTGGAATATTCCAATGCTATATGCATCATCAGCAGCTACTTATGGCATGGGTGAACATGGATATTTTGACGACCACCAAGTTGTATCAAAATTAAAGCCACTCAATCCCTACGGTGAATCGAAGAATGATTTCGACAAATGGGCATTGCATCAAAAAAGCTCTCCAACATACTGGTTTGGCATGAAATTTTTCAATGTGTATGGGCCAAACGAATATCACAAAGGCCGCATGGCGTCAGTAATTCTTCATGCCTATAATCAAATGAAAGCCACCGGCAAGGTGCGCTTATTTCGTTCGCATCATCCAGATTTTAAAGACGGTGACCAATTCAGGGACTTTATCTATGTAATGGATGTTGCAGATGTTCTCATGTTTATGATGGAAAGCAAACCTACATCAGGTTTGTATAATCTCGGTACTGGTAAAGCCAGTTCATTCAATGCATTGGCACGCGCTACCTTTGCCGCTGCCATTCAGGAGGAACAAATTGAATATATTGACACGCCATTGGATATCCGCGACAAGTACCAGTATTTTACCGAAGCCAAAATGGATAAACTCAGGAAAGCTGGTTATACGAAAGGGTTTTCCAGTCCCGAAGAGGGGGTTGGGCAATATGTGCGGCAATTCCTCTCAAGAGGTGAATACTATTGAAGTAAGTAAGTGCACGAATCATTACAGGTTCTGCCTTTCAAGCTTTGAGAGGTCTTGCCTGATTTCGATCAGGAAATTTTTAATTTTTTGCAGGGTTTTCACCACAACAAACTCCGTGTTTGTTTCTTCCCGATTTCTGTGGAGTTTTTCTTTAGCACCGGCCAAGGTATAGCCCCGCTCCTTCACAAGGTGAAAAATTTGGTGAAAATTTTCAATATCAGCTTTTGTAAACAGGCGGTTGCCCTTCTTGTTACGGTGAGGTTGAATGATATCGAACTCCTTTTCCCAGAAACGGATAAGACTGGTATTCACATCGAACATCTTTGACACCTCACCGATGCTGAAGTACATTTTCTCGACGCTAGGCTTTTTCCTGGCCATGATTATGATTTATTAATCCATTGACTGGCCTGGCCGTGATGAGAGCCCAATCAGCAACTCGTACTCTTCGGGAGAGATATCGTTAAATAAATAGTGAATAGGGTCAACAGGTCTTCCGTTACGATGTACTTCGTAATGCAGGTGAGGAGAAGTGGATTTGCCTGTATTTCCGACATAACCAATTATTTGTCCGCGTTTTACCTTTTCGCCCCTTCTGGCTTCGAACTTCGATAGATGAGCATAGAGGGTTTTAAAACCATATCCATGATCAATCACCACATGGTTGCCGTAACCAATTCGTGAACGCTCAACATTCACCACTACACCATCACCAGTGGCATATATTTCGGTGCCAACTGGTGCCGAAAAGTCCAGCCCTTCATGAAGTTTTATAATTTTATAGAACGGGTCGGTCCGATATCCGAAATATGAACCAATGCGCCTAAGATCTTTATTGCTAACAGGCTGAATGGCCGGCAGGGATGCGAGCATTTTTTCCTTATTCTTGGCCATGTCAAATACCTCATCAAAGGATTTGCTCTGAACGTACAATTGGCTGGCTATGACATCAAGTTTCTGGCTGGTACTAATAGCTATGTCTGAATTCTTGAAACCTCTTAAGTTGGCATAACGGTCGGAGCCACCAAAACCAGCTTTTCGAATGGCTGAAGGAATCGGTTCTCTCTCAAAAATAACCCGGTAGATATTATCATCCCTGTCCTGCATATCCTGCAATACTAGCGCAAGTTGATCCAAACGGTCGTTCAGAATCTCATACTGAACTTTCACAAATGCCAGCTCACGTTGTTGCATCTTCTCCATAGGCGATTCGAGAAGATTATACGCCAAGAAAATAACCAACGCAGCAAAGGCGAATGTGGTAAAAAGGAAGGATAAAACTTTAAGCGCTCGTTCTTTAAGGGTGACTCTGGCTTTTTCAAACTTGAGGGTTTTGGCGTTGAAATGATATCTGTTTTTTGCCATTTACCTGGTTATTAGGAAACTAAAGGTTTTTATGGGAACCCATTTTGTTCCTCGAATATCGAGCAAGCAAAATTAATAAATTAAAGTAATTTTGCAATCCACTATAACATGGCTTTGAAGTTTATTGTGTTAATTAATGTTAAGGACTGAATGAATTCGCGAGAGGTAAGGCAAAGATTTCTGGATTTTTTTGCTGAAAAGCATCACCATATTGTTCCATCTGCCCCGATGGTTATGAAAGACGATCCTACATTGATGTTTACTAATGCAGGGATGAACCAGTTTAAAGATATTTTTCTCGGAAACATTCCTATAAGTTTTTCGCGAGTTGCCAACACTCAAAAGTGTTTGCGCGTATCGGGCAAACACAACGACCTGGAAGAAGTAGGCCACGACACTTATCACCACACCATGTTCGAGATGCTTGGCAACTGGTCGTTTGGCGATCCTGCCCGTCCGACAGAAGGATATTTCAAAAAAGAAACCATTGCCTGGGCATGGGAATTACTTACTAATGTTTATGGTCTCGCTCCCGATAACCTGTATATAACAATTTTCGGCGGCGACCTAGGCGATAATCTCCCCTCGGACGAAGAAGCTTATGACTATTGGAAAAAGTTTGTTTCCTCCGACCATATCCTCAAGGGAAACAAGA
>JAUXXY010000108.1 GCA_030684735.1 Bacteroidales bacterium
GGGGTGGAGAAGTGGCCTGTGTTTGCAACAATCGAGAGCAGCATATTTTTTGGTGCTATCAATCCATAAAAAAACAATCAACAATCATCACGACACGAACAGATAAACCCCGTATATTTATTAATTCCAAAAAATGCAAAAGGTTATACGCAAAAATAGATTTTGTTAATAACTACCATGTTTTTGCCCCTAAATGTTAATTACTTCAGTTGATAAACTCGAAAAATGGAACAAATCAGGCAACATTTCGAAGAAAACTGATACATCTTCACAATCACATTTAAAAGGAAAATATGAGGCCTTTTCTCACCTGGCAATCTGTTTCTTCCAGAATCCATCGAGCGGGAATGAATTAGTGTGCGGATTTAATAAATACGATCGGGTGTTGTATAGAGAGTATTCTGTGCTAATTTTGCTGCATATAATACGTTAAATAATATGGAAACAAACGAATTCAAAGTCAAAGGCGAAGAGCTGTTAAAAAAAATCAAGGAATTGATACACGAGGGCAATATCACCCGCATCATCATAAAAAATGATGAGGGCAAAGTTTTCCTTGAAATTCCGGTAACCATCGGTGTAGTAGGTGCTATTTTTGCACCTGTGCTGGCTGCTGTGGGTGCACTGGCAGCCCTGGCGGCCAACTTCACCATCGAGGTGATCAGGAAAGAATAATTCATATGCCTTGACAGGGCAAGCTAACAATCAGATACCCGAAGTATTCAGATTTCCAAGGCTTACAGTTACGACCTTCTCCTGGCTGGGATCATCGTCGTTGACAAGTCTCAGGCTCACTTGCAGATGTAGATTGTAAACGTTAAGCTCAGTTTGCTTTGTTTTGATATTCCCGATTTTCAATATATCGGAATTGATGATGCCTTCTCTGCGCGAAGGTTCTTTGCCAAACAATTTGTCGGTGGTGGTGTTGAGAAGACTTTTGTCGTAATCGTCCTGGCTGAATTCATAAATGTTGGCAATATCATCAATGGTTATCACCTGCAGGTTTTCAAACCCTTCCATATTGGTGGTGAACCAACTATGGACATTTTCACCAATCAAGCAGCGGTTGAGGTTGTCGCTGGCAATCATGCGGGCATTGTTGATAATGGCTCGGCCATAAAAATTATTTGCGTACTGGTAGATTTTATCGTAGGTAATAGCATATCTCACACTCATACCACCAATGATCTTGCGCAAACGGGGATAAAAATGAAATGCATTATAGATTCTGAGAACAATAGCGAAATTACTTGCAAACAGCAATGAATGCATAGGGTTGTCGAAAATGATAAAACCTCCGTCGCCGGTGCTGATGAAATGTTTTTCTATGATCTCGCGGGAGTATTTCTGAAAGATAAAGGGGTGATTTTCGAGGCAAAGCTTGATGGTGCTGTGAAATATCTTCTTGAACAGAAAAGGAATCAGAGTCTGTTCAAACTCGCAATAGGAGCTGTATTGATAAATATCGAGGCCCAACACCGACTTACTGGTTATCTTTCTGTAACCAACATATTCTTTCAGGCTTTTGTTAAGCTCACTGTCATCGGGAATAACATTGGTTTTGTCAAATATAACACGTTGATCGCATCGTGCAAGTATTTCCCTGATTTCGCCATGCTCAAGTTTTCTGATGTTTGATGTCATAATGTGTCTTTGATTAAGGATTCATGAATCTTGCCAGATCTTCCATGTATGATCAGCCTGTAAATATAGCATTTCCAGCCCGTTTTTCACAGAGGCACCCTGTTGCTTCCCCTTTTGCAAAAATAAAGTTTCAAGGGGATTATAAACCATATCGAAAAGCAGATGATGGCTGCACAGGCATTCATAGGGTATAGGGGGAAAAGTATTGATCGCAGGGGACATCCCGAGCGGAGTGGCATTCACGACAACGGTAAAACGTTCAAATAATTCCTCGCATAATTCGGGATAGAGGATTTCGTTTATGCCCTGGGGTGTTCTTGAAACAAAAACATATTCAATTCCGAGCCTGGC
The DNA here is from genome assembly GCA_030684735.1 of Bacteroidales bacterium. Classification (GTDB taxonomy): domain Bacteria; phylum Bacteroidota; class Bacteroidia; order Bacteroidales; family JAAYJT01; genus JAAYJT01. The sequence goes on from JAUXXY010000108.1 coordinate 1,996, forward strand.
AAACACCAAGGCCGCGGCCTTTGCTGCGCCACCTGTTCCAAGTATCATCGCTGCCCGATGATGATTTTTAAGAAGTGGTTTTATGCTTAATTCAAATCCCAATATGTCGGTATTGAAACCTGATAAAGTCATCTTTTCATGTTTGTGGCCGATCTTGAAGGTATTCACTGCGCCTAGCGCCCGTGCATCCGGTGAAATTTCATCAAGATATTGAATCACAGATGTTTTATGAGGTATAGTCACATTCAGGCCTGCAAGGGATGGATGCTTGAGTAACAGGTTAGGTAAGTCTTCGATGTCAGGCAGCGGAAAAAGCTCGTAGTGCGAATCAATAATTCCTTCTTTTTCAAACTTATCATTGAAATAAATAGCTGAGAAAGAATGTGATACAGGGTAGCCAATAAGTCCGAAAAGTCTTTTCATAGTTGTGTGGATTTACTTGGTTTCCTTTAACGAAAGCTTCTCGATCAGTGTAATGGTTGCAACACCAATAACCATGATCAGCAGCGCAATGAAAAACCCGATGTTCATGCCCTCGGGAAGCGTAGCTTGGTAGCGTGCTACAACAGGTTCGCCGGCTTTCATCAGAACATTCCCCATGGTATCGAGTACATAGATCTTTTCTTTCCAAGGCCAGATTATTAACAATGATCCGAGTATGAAACCAGTGAGCAGGGCGATTGTTTGATTGCGATATCGCCCGTAAACCCAGGAAAGCAAGTGCGAAAAACCAATCAACCCCACTACGATACCAATGGCCACAGGTGTCAGAATTTCAAAACGCAGATTATTCACAGCATCAATGACGATGAGGTAGTAATTTCCCATCAAAATCAAGATAAACGAGCCTGAAATTCCGGGCAATATCATGCTGCATACTCCTGCTACCCCGCAAAGAATCAGATAGAAAAAGTTTTGGTTTTCAATTGCAGGGTTTAAAAATGATATAATCAAGGCAACGAAGGTGCCAAGCGTGAAGCTGATGATAACTGCCACGCTCCACCTTCGCACGGTTCCGCCTACAAAAAACACCGAAGCTAAGATCAGGCCGAAAAAGTAAGACCAGATATACACTGGGTAGCTGCGAAACAAAAACTCGAAGAGCCTGGCCAGGCTGAAGATGGCAATCACAACACCTGACAACACCGCTGCAAGAAAATAAAAGTCAATATGCCGGAATAGTTCTTTTATTCTACCTGAAAACAAAAGTTTGATAGCGGTAATACCGAATGATTTAAGCGCGTTTATAAGGCGTTCGAATATCCCGGTAATGAGTGCG
>JAUXXY010000125.1 GCA_030684735.1 Bacteroidales bacterium
AATCTTTCTTGAAGAGCCCATATGCCAACTTCAAGCGGTCAGTACCCGGCATTTCTCGTATCCACTTGCTATACTTTATGATGAGTGTGATGACCAGGAAGATCAGACCAGCAAAGAAAGGTATAACAAAAAGGTTAAAAGTCATATATTCAAAGTTTTATTATTGCACAGGCATTCCTTCTGGCATCAAAATTCGGTCTTTTGGCCAGATTCCTGAAGCTGGTATCTGATTTGGAGGATTAGGTGGCGTGTGCTTACGCCTCGCGGACATACCAACTGGCATTTACCACAGAGCATACATTTGGCTGTTTCTTTCTTCAAACTTTCTGTTTCGCCCCGGCGCACAAGGAGTATCAGGCGCCGAAGGCTGAAGTCGGTATAGAGGGCTGCCGAACAGGTAGCAGCGCAAGTGCCACATGAGATACAATTGTTCAGCGAAGGCTCTTTTTCCAGAACTTTTCTTATAAGGTTCCTGCTGTTGTTGTCGTAATCTATTTGCCTGTCCTTGCTTACCTGGTAGCCAAATTGTCTTATTGTAGCCATCAATTGATTGTTGTGAGTTCTCCTGTTTTTATTGCGATGTGGGCACTGAATGTTACTTAAGGTACTTATCCACCGCAAGGGCTGCAGAACGAGCATCAGCAAGGCTATCGGCAACGTTTTTGGGGCCAGAACAAGTTCCTGAAAAAAAAACACCTTCTACTCCTGACAGATTTGAATGCAAGATTCCGTCAACAGGTTTCAGGAAGTTATCTTCATCCTTGGTCATTCCCAATTCATCACGAAAAGCCTGGGTTTGCTTCGAAGCAACCATACCCGACATGAGTACCAGCAGGTCAACGGCGATCTTCAGGGGCTTATTGAGCAAGGTATCTTCAACCTTCAGCACAACACGATGCTCCTTGTCTTCGGAGGCTTCGCTCAACCTGCCCCTGATAAACTGGATAGCATATTTTTCCTGGGCCTCCTTGTATAGTTCTTCATAATGCCTGCCAAACATACGAAGGTCCATGTAAAAACAAAATATTTCGGTCTGCGGAAGCTGCTGTTTGACCTCAATGGCCTGCTTTACTGCAGTGATGCAGCATACTTTTGAGCAATAGAGGTTGCCGGCTTTTTCATCACGTGAGCCAACACAATGCACAAAACCCACACGTTGAGGAGCTTTATCCTGCAAGGTGTGTATGCCTTTGCCTGCAATAAACATATCTTCAAGGTCGGCCGATGTGATCACATTATCATAAATGCCATAGCCGTATTCTTCTTTTTTACGGGCATCGAACAACTCGAAACCGGTAGCAAGTACCACCGCATCGGCTTCAACCTGCCAACCGTTTGAAGCCACCAGGGCATAACGGTTACTACGATGCTGTATGGAAGTGATCTCGGTGTTATATTGCATCCTTATTCCTTTTTCGCTTTTTTCGAGGATGGCTGCCAGCACTTCGGCAGCAGGGCGGACATCGGGAAACAGGGCATGCCAGCGTTTTACATGGCCACCCGGCACATCTTCTTTTTCAACCAGGGTAACCTGGTAACCCATGGAAACCAGGATAGAGGCTGTTTCGAGACCCGCCACTCCGCCGCCCACTACAACAACATGCTTCATCTTTTTTCTTTTTCGGGTTAAATGTGTTTCTTATGTAGTGTGAACTTTCTCTTTTATAGGACTTAAGTTTTGATTGAGATCTGATTATTGTGGACATCTTTCCTAATTGATAAGAGAGATCCGTCATTGCGAGGAACGAAGCAATCTCACCATTGCATTACTTCTTCATATAAATCTTTCCATTCCGGATTAAAAGCATTTATAATCTCCATTTTCTTCTTTCTTGAACCACCCTTAATCTGTTTTTCTCTGCCTATTGCTTCTTCTATGCGGTGGAATCCCTCATAATAAATCAATTTGTTTAATTGATATTTCTCGGTAAATGAGTCGGGATGGAGCTTGTTTTTATGTTCATATACCCTTTTCTTTAATTCAGAGGTTACTCCTGTATAAAGGGTAGTGTGATTTTTATTAGTCATTATATATAGGACTCCACCTCTTTTCATTTTGTACTTATAGTTTGAGATTGCTTCGTTCCTCGCAATGACGGAATCCATCATTATTGGAACATTGAATGTTTCTTATTCATAATTATTTAGGAAAGATATCTATTGGATAGCCGGTTCTTTTTCGCTGTAAAATTTCAGGTGTCCGAGGGTTTCCGGTGCACCGATATCCTCTCCATTGGGGCCTTTGAATTTCATAGCAGGATCGTATTCAATGCCGATTTTGTCCATCAAAGGTTCGGCTGATACCTGGTGCAACTGAAGCCCTATCAGCCAGGGATCGTACCCCATCACCAATCCGGCTACTTCTTCGTAAGTGAACACTGGAATTCCATGACCGTTTTTGCCATAAGTCTTGCCTTCCATTTCGCCCAACACATATTGCCAGCGATCGAGAAACATCGGACATCCCGGACAATTGGTAATAATCATATCCGGTTCGTACCGTTCCATGCTGTCGAATTTTTTCTTAGAGCAAGAGAGTGAAAACCCACGATTGGCCTGCACTACATACTGTCGGAAGCCAAACCCGCAGCAATGCCTGCGTTCAGGGTAATCAACCACTTCACCACCCCAGGCCTCAATCATACCCGAAAGCACTTGAGGGTACTCAGCCCCGCCTATGCCTTTGTGTGGAAACATCTTGGAATAATGGCACCCGATATGATCAACCACTTTGAGCGATTGTCCTGTGTCTTTATCAATAAGCCGGTATTTTGCTTTTGCGGCTATTTCATTTCTGAACTTATAGATGATATCGCTTGCGTGGGCAAGGTTTTTGGGTATCTCGAACTCTCTCCCTGTGGCTTTGTATAGGTATTCCCTTGTTTTTTGAAGTGTCTCGGGGAAATGATGCCATGTTTCGATGATCTCCGTATATAGCCCAAAACTGGTGATGCACGAAGGTGCGAAATTCTGGTATCCGGCTTCGGCCATCAGGGCAAACTGACGGGCAACCACCGTCATTGCAGTTTCGAAAGGAACCACATCGCTGTGATATCCTATGCCGGTACAGGAAGTATGATGCTGGCCATCGAAAACATCTTTTCCAAGTTCATCTCTCAGTATTTTTAGAAAAACCATTTCCGACCCCGGGAAAAATGTCTGCCGTATGCAACTGCGTGCATAAAAGTACCGGTCATCGGCTATCTCCTTCTGGTATTCCTGCCATACGCGTTTCTTGCCTTCAGTTTTCATAATAGCGAATGAGTAGAGTTATTGGTAGTATATACTGTTTTGAAATACTCA
>JAUXXY010000131.1 GCA_030684735.1 Bacteroidales bacterium
CAGCAATCTTTGCTATCCACCAATTCGCTTCCATACATTTTCCAATTGAAGTCATCCAGGTTGGGTTTGCTCATGTCGGCATTGCTGAACTCCGACCCCATGAAACTCTTTCCCTTTTCGCTGCTGATGATGCGTCGGGATTTGCGCAGCGAAGGCAGGAAAATCCACATATCGTCGTCTTTGTCTTCGTAATCGTAAATGAGCATCGTGGTGCCCTTTACGTAGGGCGGAGCCAGAAATTTAATCATGGTTTTAGTAACTCCGCCAAATTTACGCGTTGCGTTGGCCACCTGCCTGATACGCACACCCCCTTTGCCATCGTTGATACGAAGGGTCGAAACCATTTCGAGTGAGGAAAACTCAATGGCTTTCGATGCATCATCGGAGATTTTGCGTGCATCCTGGGCTCGGGTTATTGTGCCGGATGCAATGATTGAGGCAGCAAGAAAGAGACCTAAAACATTCATGTTCATTTTATTTTATAGTGACTACTTTTCTTTAAGAAGCTTGGCTTAAATACAAGGCAGATGGCCGGAATCAACAACAAAGCACATAACAAGCACAACGAGAGGGAAAAAATGATCAGAAATCCGAATGATTTGAGCAATACCAATGCTGATAGGAATAATACCGAGAAACCCAACATTACAGAGAAGGCATTGATGGTTATGCCGCGACCTGTGGTGCGAAGGGCGTGAATAATCGCCACACTGTGTGTTTTCCCCTCGGCCATTTCAGCTTTGATACGCCAGAAAATATGTATAGTGTAATCCACGCCTATGCCAATGGCTATGGAGGAGATGAGAGCGGTGGCGATATCAAGCTCAAGGCCTATCCAGCCCATCAAACCGAAGTTACATAATAGTGTGAAAAACAGAGGGATGCTTCCCAGCAATCCTGCCCAAAACGATTTAAAAATCAACCACAGCAGCATGAAGATGGCCAGCATAGCAATGACCAGTGAGTATATCTGCCCGCGCACGATTGACTCAGCTAATTGCTTTTGTAGCAGGCAGCTCCCTGATTTCATTGTGCAGGTAGGAGTGCTGTTGACCGCGCCATTGATTTGATCCAGAACCCTGTCAAAGGTTTTCATATCTTCGGCCCTGAACTGCACATTCATTAAGGCTTTGCTGTAATCAAAATCCACAAACTTATCGAAATCATCCGGGTCGCCGCTCATGCTGTAAAACTCAATATACTGAGCAATGGCCTCACGCGAGTCGGGGATGACATCGTAAAACTCATCGCCCGGTTCGTTCAAGGCACGGCTGATGGTTCGGATCACAGTAGCCAAGGAGGTAGCATGACCCACTTCGGGAAGGGTTTCCAATTCGGTTTCAAAGCGATCCATGGTTTGCATGATGGAAGGATCTTTAATATCGCCCTCGAAAAGCATGGAAAGGGTGTGCGAGCCTCCGAAGTTCTTGTTGGCCAAGTTGATAGCAACCCGCAACGGATGTGAGGGGGGCAGCATGTTTTCGTTGTTAATGCTCACCTGAAGTTTAAAAACTCCTAGGCTGGCGGCAATAAGCACACTTGCAAAAACAAAAACGATGAGCTTGGGCCATTGCGTGGTAACTTTTCCAGCCCAAGCCAGAAGCTTGTCAACCAACGTAATGCGTTGAGCTCGAAAACTTTTCTGAATCTTTCCTTTTTTCATTCCAACCATCATGGCGGGAATGAACAACAAGCTCAGAGTCAGGGCAAAAGCAATGCCGATAGAGCTAACAATACCCATGTGGATGGCCGGCAGCATCACATGTACAACCAATCCCAATATACCGACAATGGTTGTTAATGCAGTGAGAATGATGGGTTTATTGAGGTGATCCAAGGCGTTGAGGGTGATTTTTTTCATGCTCCAGGTGGGCTGCATGGCATTTAATTCCTGGTAGCGCGACACAATATGAACACCATAGTTGTTGGCCACGGCAATCATCAGTATGGGCACCAGCACTGCAATGAGGCTCAACTCGTAACCAAACACCGGCATCAATCCCATCGAGAGGATAATGCTCATGGCTACTACCGCCAAGGGTAGCAACACCCCTCGTTTTTCCCTGAAAGAGAGGTACAGAAACACGATCATCACCAGCAAACCGATGGGCAACAGGATGGTGAGGTCGCGGGTGGCTTTTTGCTGCACCTCGTATCGCAGATAGGGGTCACCGGCCATCATTATACGCTCATCACCAGGAAATTCGGTCAGTTTTTCGTTGATGAGCCTGAATGTTTCGATATCGGTGATGTCGGTGGGAGTGAGCATCAGCAGGGTATAGGTAAAATCTTCGGTTATCAATAACTTGTAAACCAGTGGATTATCTATGATTTCGGCACGAAGCTGTTCGCGGCGGGGATAGGTGGTAGGGATGCGTTTTACTACTGGATCAACCACCATTGAACCCTCCAGGCCACGAACGTACTTGGCCTTGAAGAGCGACATTACATCACTGAATTCCTTCATCCGGTCGAAAGCACGGGTGAGGTTCTGAATCCTTTCGAGGGTGGCGTCGTTGAGCACATCATCAGCTCCAAAAAAGATAATCACCGGGTCATTCTTGCCAAAAATCTCCTCCATTTTCTCCATGCTCACTTTTGCCTCGATGCCGGCGGGCAAGTATGCTTTCAGATCGGGATTGATCCTCGCATTCTTCAATGGCACCAACATCAACAGCGATATGATCACAGGGATAATGATGAGCCACCATCGGAATCTTACAATAAATTTTGCCACAAATCTCTTTCGCTAAAAGGTAACAGTCATTCCAACATATGCGCCATTAAGAACTTTTCCAGCCCGATCGTAGACCGTATCCTTCGGGCCTTTCATGATGCTTCCACCAAGCGAGATGCTGAGCGCATCGCTGGTTTTCCATTTCAGGTCGGGGCGTATGAGGTACTCTTTGCTGGTAAAATTATAGTAACACGAAAGCTCGGCCCTGATCGTTTCGTAAGCAAATGACTTACTCACTGAGAGCATTAGTGCGTGATTAGTCTTTTCCTGCTGGCGGAAAATCTTCCGGTTAAAAAGCGCAGATTCATAATACACCAAACCGGAGCCATATTGCATGAGCGAAATCAGGTAAGCCATGTAGTAAGGATCGGTAGGTTCAACCGGTGTGGGTATAACCAGAGCCACAAGTTCCTTATAATCAAGTGTATATTTCCCGATGTATTGCAAGATTGCGAGGTAGCCATTTACATCGTGTTCCAATGCAAGAACATAATACAAGTCGGGATTGGGAATATGCATAGCTGCTTCATAGTTTTTGGTAAACGTGAGCGCTGCTTCGCCCTGCACAATCCACGTGGACAAGGGAACAGAAAAATCGGCACCGAACACATCCTTTTTATATGCTGATGGACGAAGTTGAATGTCTAATGCAGGGCTCAGGTTGAGAGAATCAATGGTGTATCCATAAAAAGGGTCATAGCCATGGAAATAGGAAGAAGAGAACCCAGCGCCGGGCAACTCGAAATTCAGGCGGGCAGCCAGGCCGCTGTTTCTGAAATTGGCTGCGGGCAGAGTCATATCAAGGAATCGGGTGCCCTCGTTCATGTCGAAGAGATCGTAGCGATACACCGAGGGCCGGTAATAAGGGATGGCGATCATGTCGAGCTCCATTTGCGGGGTAAAACGAATTTTGGCCCTGAGCATGAAGTTGGACAGCTTTTGGTCGTCTGGATCGGGAGTAAGGAAAAAATAGTCATTGGGATGAAGGTTGTTGGTCGGGTTGAACCCATCGGTGCGCCCCCAAACAACGATTTGATTACCCAGAAAAACATCAATCTTTTTACCTTTAAACCCGGCATAAACCTCTTTAAGCTGCAGATCAGTTTGACTTTGATCGAAGATTTTACCAGCTCGAAAACGTATATCGCCAAACAAAAATGCCTTGCCCTCCGAAAGCCTGCCCTTGAGAACAAACTCGCCGAAAAGGCTTGAATAATCATATGCTTCGCCTCCGCCATAAGCTGCACCACGTGCATAGCCCCCCAGTTCTATACTTTTGACTTCTTCTGTAGCACGAGCGGGCTCACTAGCGGAACCCTCAAATAACCCTTGTGCGGTGGCGATTTGCGTGCCAAGGATGAGCATTGCTAAGAAACCAACATGCCGTACCATGTCTCAAATTTTAAATATTACGAATTGCAGAGCCTGCCCCGTCCCGACTGACGGGATCGGGGATGCTTCCTGCTGGCAATATTACTTTGAGTTCACGCGAATAAGGTTTTGCTTTTAAAAGAAGGACAACATGTTGTGGTTCAAACGCTGAATTTTGAAAGTTCAGACCTTTCAGACCTAACAGGTTTTCAAAACCTGTTTGGTCTAAGGCTGTTAGGTCTGAACGGATTGTTTGTAATGGAAAGGCGTTTGGCCGGTAAGTTTCTTGAAAACAGTGAAAAAGGACGATTTGCTGCTGAAACCACAATCATAGCCGATGGACTCAATAGAGTAAATATTGCCCGTTTGTGCCAATCGGATTTTAACGGCTCCGACCCGGTACTCGTTCACAAATTGAAAGAAGTTTTTTCCGATTTCGGCATTCAACACCATGGTGATTTGGTGCTTGGGCACCTGGAGTTGTTCCGATATCATGCGCATGTTGAGTTCGGGATTCAAATAGGGTTGTTCCTTTTCAAAAAATTCAAACAGCTGTTCCTTGATACGCTGCACTCTTTCGGGCGAAAGCAGCATCTGGCGGTGTGTTTCATCGGCCGATCCGGCAGGGTCGGGTTCGATAAAAACAGTTTGTTGCCTTAATCCATAGAAGCCAAGCGCATAAACCAGGGCCAGCAGAAAAGAATAGTTGACAATATGGGGCAACAGAAAATTCACTTTGAGGGTCAAGGCTACAATAGCTGTAGCTACCGTGACTAAGCAATACAGATTGTAGAAAACCACAACAAACAACAACCAACCTAAGCTTCTATTGCTTTCGATGTTCGAGAACTCATTGAACAGCCTTCCGCGTTGCTTCACCACAAGCTCAATACTCGAAAAATTATAGAAGATC
>JAUXXY010000139.1 GCA_030684735.1 Bacteroidales bacterium
ACGGATTATATCAATACAACTACACCAACCTGAGCAACCTGCAATTGCTAAGTCATATACCTGTAACCCGGCCATGAAGAAGATTGCTTGTTTCTCGTTTTGTTTGTTCGCTTGCTTGTTGTTTGTGCTGATGCCTGCAAAGGCATCAGCACAATCACGTTTGCCCAATGCAGTGTACTTGAAAAATGGCAGCGTCATCAAAGGAAAGATTATTATCAATGATGGCCTGCAAGGTATCAGGATCGAAAACGATTGCGGCAGTTGGGTTTACAAACCTAACGAATTCGACAGCATAAGCTATCGGCGCTTTAAGAAAATATCAATGGACTATCAGTTCAAAAAGAAAGGCTATTATAATTTTTCATACCTGGGCATACTATTGGGTAGCACTGGGATACCAATACCTACCCTGACAACCATTAACGGTTATCATCTTAATCAGCATGTTTTTGCAGGAATAGCTGTTGGATATGAGAATTACGATTTTGGAGTAATGCCGCTGTTTGCAGATCTGAGATATTTTTTTCTCGAACAGAAAGTGGCTCCGTTTGTCGCCCTGCAATCGGGCTATGGCTTTGCGATGGAAAACATCAGAAATGACAATTGGGGCTGGGCATCGGGTTACGAAAACGAAACATTTGGAGGTTTTTTGTTTGGCATGTCAACAGGTGTTAGCTTCAGAATCTCCGATCACAGTGCCTTTAAATTATCTTTAGGCTATCGTTATCAAAAACTTTCTTATCTGGAAAGGCGCCTTCAAGGGTCAGATTACTTGCGAAGGGTGTTTACTGAATACAACCGCATTGGCTTTACGCTGGGGTTTATGTTCTTGTGATCCCTGGGTTTTAGAATCAGAATTTGATCACATTTTTTGCCCTGCCTTGTCGCATATACGACCGGATGATCTGTTGTACATCGCGGTTGTCCTCGTATGGTTTTATGCTGTCGTGTAAGTATTCAGGGTTTCCATTAACATGATTGGGATCGAAATAACCAAATCCAATGTATTTTCCTTTTTCGACCTTTACCACGGCATGTTCTTCGATGTGCCGCCCGGGTTCGATGATGAAGAAACTCTCATGGTTATTGTTCAGTGTTGCGATCAATTTGCGCACTCTTTCATTGTACTTATCCGGAGGCTCTAGCCCGATGCAAGCGCCCTTACACTGCCTGATGGAATGATGAAAACACGCTCCCTGGGTTTGATATAGCCCGCAGAGTTTCTGGCACAGGTTATAATGTTCAGTAATAGTAAACAAATGCTGGCGTGCTTCATGCATAGCCGGATAAGCAGCCAATGGTGCGTCGTTACGGTTGGTTTTATCAATCTTCAAACAGATATAGCCATTGCCATTTACAGTAGTATATAATCCATAATGTGCCAGTTGGCGGCGTTGCCGGCGGTTATAGAGCGGCATTTGATTTTTTATCTCTTGCGACTCGAGTAGCAGTGCCAACAGTTCTGAGCCGGTTTCAGTGTAACTCACACTAACGGTTGAGTTCTTCATTTCTATAGTACGCCTGGTATTGCACTGGAGCAAGTGGTTGTTTACCCGCTTGCGGATGTTAAGGCTTTTGCCGATATAAATTATCTCATCCTGTTCGTTGATCAGATAATAGACCCCAGTGGTTTCGGGAAGCGAGCGTACCAACGTGTGCTCTGGCGACGAAATCCTTACCCTTGGGCTACCAGTGGGCTGATCATTGATCTTCAAAAGGTGTACAAGAAGATTTACTGTGGCTTTGGCATCGCCAGCCGCCCGATGGCGATGTTCAATTTCGATACCCAAGTCTTGACAGATGCTGCCCAGGCTATAACTGCGGTGTCCCGGAATAAGTTTTCGGCTAAGGCTAACGGTACATAATTTTTCGCGTCGGTATTCATAGCCTAGTCTGCGAAACTCTTCGCGCACAAAGTTGTAGTCGAAGCTTACGTTGTGAGCCACAAATACGTTGTTTTCGGTCATTTCAACAACCTTACGGGCAATCTCACAAAAACGGGGTGCGTCGGCCACCATGTAGTCGCTGATGCCGGTGAGGCGGGTGATGAAATAAGGAATCGGACATTCGGGATTCACAAGACTCACAAACGAATCAATCACCTTATTTCCATCGAATACGTAAATGGCAATTTCAGTGATACGGCCGCGTTGTGCGCTGGTGCCTGTGGTTTCGATATCAATAACGGCAAACATTTGCTAAGCTGGTGAGACCTTGAATTTTATGATCGCGAAATTAACTATTTGAGCATTTAGCCACTGCATTTTAGTTTGCCACAGTTTCGGTAAATCAATTATGGGGATGCTTTTTTCTTATGACGTAAGTAGGTCGTCGTTTGTTTTCGATATATGTTTTGCCGATGTACTCACCCAGGATACCTAATATGATCAACTGTATGCCCCCGATAAACAATACACTTGCTGTGGTTGAGGTCCAGCCTGCAACAGCCTTGGAGGTGAAGGTATAAATACAGACCACATATAATCCGTAAATGAAAGCAATTCCCGCGATGATGATGCCAAGGATGAGCGAAAGCTGCAGCGGTCTGATGCTGAACGAAGTGATGCCAGCCATGGCAAAACGGATCATTTTCCCTGTCGAATATTTTGTTTTCCCCGCAAAACGCTTGTCGGGCGTGTATTCGATGGAAGTTTGACGAAAACCAGCCCACGAAACCAAACCGCGGATATAGAGATAGCTTTCGCGGCATTCTTTCAGCACATCCACTACAGAGCGGTCGAGGAGGCGGAAATCGGCAGCGCCAGGGTGCACATCCACGGATGAAAGCATTTTTGCCAGGAAATAAAAACAGCGTGAAGTAAGCTTCTTAAAAAACGGTAACTTCCGGCTGTCGCGGCGGACGGTATAAACCACGTCATATCCTTCATTCCATTTTTTAATCATATCAGGAATGAGTGAAGGCGGATGCTGGAGGTCTGCATCCAGGCTGATTACGCAATCGCCGATAGAATGATCGAGACCGGCTTTAAGTGCAAACTGGTGGCCAAAGTTGCGCGATAGGCTGATAAGTTGAACCCTTTTGTCCTCATGAGCAAACTTTTCGACAAGGGCACTCGTGCAATCGGTGCTGCCATCATCAACAAAAATAATTTCTGCCTGATTAAAGCTACCAAGTACCTCATTCAGTTTATGGTAAAGCTCGGAAATATTGCCTTCTTCGTTGTAGCAAGGCACAACAACCGAAATTCTTATACCGGGAACCATTGTGGATCTCATGGCTGATGCTTATTGATAAAATAGGGTGCTAAGGTAGGGTAAATTGGATTAAATGTAACTTTGTAGGGTACATCCATTGCCGCCACCTGAAAGTTTAATAGTGCATGGTTCATAAAAAACTGATAATCAAAAACATGTCGTGTCATTGTTGCCTGAAACTGGTAACGAGAATTCTTTCAGATGCAGGTGTCGCGGTGGTTTATGCAAAGCTTGGCGAAGCAGAGATAATATTTGACCCACACAATATCAATCTACCACAAATAGCAAAGTTACTCGAAGTTGATGGTTTTGAAATAGTTAATGACAAGGAAAAACAATTGGTCGAGCAAATTAAAAGTGCCATCATTGACCTGATATATTACAGCACCTACAATGCCATGGTACGCAACTCCGATTATCTTGTTGAGCGGTTCGGTCTGTCCTATCAGTATATTTCGACTATTTTCTCAAAGCAAGAACAGATTACTCTCGAAAAGTTTATCATTCACCATAAAATAGAACGAGCCAAAGAATTAATTCAATACAATGAGCTCACACTAAGCGAAATTGCATATATGATGGGCTATAGCAGCGTGCAGTACCTCTCAACACAATTTAGAGCCATAACGGGAATTTCGGTGAGTGAATACAAGAAAGACCCGGGCGAGTATCGCACCTCACTAAAATCGGCCATTAACCCGAACGATGATCAGGGTTGAACTTTTTTCTATGTTTATTCCGGTAAAGCACCATTACGCTAGTTGCAGCTGCAATGGCCACGAACCATAGGAACGAGGCCAGGGCTGATTGTGTCTTGTATATGAACGTGGCTAAGTTGCCAATCAGAAGCCATTGGATTACATAAAAAGCGGTAACATTCCTCCCTGCCCACTGCAAATACCGAAATAATATATTATGCTCACGATAATGGGAAAGTAGCTTGATCATAATAGCCCACAACACCATGAAGGCGTTTGCCCATAGCACAAAAAGAAAATCATGGTGATAATAGGCCGGCAAATGAGTTGAAATGCCAAGCCCGTATGAGAATGTAATTGCGATCGTAATAAAGACTAAACCGCCAATGTACGCCAATCCCTTGGTTGTGAATCCTGAAAGTTGATACTTTTCGTCGAGAATTTGAAAGATAACACCTAATACAGGATAGGTTATCCACGGGAAAACAGGAAAATATGACCAGGTTGCATTACCAAAGAAATAAGCCTGCAAATAATGAATCCACATCTGATCGCTTTCATACACTGGCAGAAACATGGTAGCAGAAGCTGTAAGCAATGCCAGCACTATCCATGGAATAATTTGTTTCCGAAAAATTTTTCTGAGCAAAGCCAGGAACAGGATACTAAAACCTGCAAGGAAAAGAATATCCACGCCGAAAATGTATGGCCAGGGATTGAGTTGCACGCTTCCGGTAATTACTTTAACGAGTAGGTGGAAGTTCAACCCTATATTTAACAACAACCCCCAAAGCAATAGTTTCAATCCCCTGAAAATATTCAACCGAAAACCTTTTGTTGATTTTGCCACAAAATAACCCATCACCGCCATAAAAACGGGTGCTGCAGGAGGCCCACCGAAAAAAAGAGAAACCCTTCCCAACACACTGTTGAAGACCTCTTCGGTGGCAAACAACTCCATGATGTGAACTTGTATCATCAAAATAACTGCCACCCCTTTTAAAATATCGGGATATTGTGATCGTTGGTTACTCATAGCCAATTATTTTAAAAATAGTTTTTTCAGAAACGGTGATAAAAAGCAGCACAAACCTAAGCCAAAGATTAAACTTTGGAATGTTTTCTTATAATCTTGTACAATTCTTTTGAAATTTCGTAACTTCCGGTAATGAAAAATGGCATAATTTTGGCAAATCAATTTCAGGATGATTATTTACTACTTAAAATTGACACCACTCCAAAAAGCAAAAACGTAATTATTTCCCGCTCCCGCCTGCCAGAGAGCCCCCTTGAGAAGGTGGGCAGGCCCGCCTGCCTTGCTGGTATCAGCGGGGCGGGCAGGGATTACGCAGATAACCGCAAATGTAATACAAAGAATATCAACAAGATAAAATCTGTGAAAATCGGCGTAATCTGCGGGAGATACATTTTGCAGTGGCCTCAAAATTGTGAAAGCGATAACGGCGAATTTATAATAGAAACTCGATTTCATCGGCGGATGTTATAAATCGCACAAACCAAGAGCGCAGAAAAAATTTATATCCTACTTTATTACAAACCATCAAAATCATTATGAAGAAGCTGTTTTTATCTGTTATTTTAATGTTGGGCCTGATGGCGACCAGCCATGCTTGCGAGGTTAAGTATGATATCTCAGGCGAAAAAAAAGAAACTTACAAAGCCGGCGAGGAACTTATTGTAGAGGTTACAGTTGTTTATACTCACCGTGTGTGCGAAATTGAGCTTGCCGATACAAAATTTACCTACGACGGGATGAAAATACTGGGCGCCACCCAATGGAAAGAAAAATCGCCCGGAACCTATACGCGCCAGGTTAAACTTGAACTTTTAAAGGACGACAAGAAAGAAGCCACGCTTACCCTGACACGCAAATGCCAGAAAGAAGGAGGCATTGGAACATTAAAACTTAAAAAAGAATAACCACCCAGTGATAAACCAAATCAGACAGGCGACACAATGGTTTTTTCGCCGGGTATGGTTCCTTTTGTTCTTCCTTTTCGTTGCTCTTCAAGGGTATGCTGCGGCTTTGCAAACGAAAGGCTGTGCCCAGGAATGTTCTTTTTCGGGTTGCAACGAGGCGGTTTCGGAAGGTTTCACTACTGGCAGCGATTTGTTTCGGCTGATACTGCTTGCCGGTTTGTTTTTTTTGCTGGCTTTTTACTTTTACAAAAAGGTTAAAGCAAGAAAACTTTATTGGGCAGTAACCATTGTAGTTGCTGTTTCGTTATCGGCAGCGATTCTTTATAAATCCCTGCAACCAAACATCGAACCGGAAGTATGCAAAATAACCACCAACCAGACTACCGGGGTTTTGACCGACACGGCACACATTTCAGATTTTCTACCCCTAAATGATGACTTTGAGCCACTCGAAAAAGCTGAACCGGATGTAGCTGTTTCAATAGTTGAAGGTGCAGGAAGGCAGGAAACCTCGCCCGACACTTCTTTCGTTCAATCCGGCAATGACTTTGCTCCCCTTGATGATGAATTCGCTTCGGGCGAATTTCAAACCATCGAAGATTCTTCCTCCGTTCCAGAAAATTCCGATCAGTCATTAAGCCGGGCAGATAAAAAGTTTCTTATTGAGCTGGTCATACTTTTCACAGTGCTGATCATCATCAGCTTTTTTATTAAAAATGAAGCCTTCCGAAAATTCAGGGGGTTATTTCTTTTGGCTACGGTTGTTTATCTGGGTTTTATTAAAGGCGCTTGTCCGTGTATGATTTTAAGTTTTCAGAATCTTGTGCTTGCTGGTCTTGGCCAGCAGGTGGCCTGGATCTCGTTGATATGGTTTCTGGCTTTGCTCCCGCTTACCTACTTTTTTGGTAAGATCTGGTGCAGTTGGCTTTGCCATTTGGGTGGGCTTCAGGAATTTCTTTTCCAGGCCGATGGGTTAAAAATCCTCAAAAGCCTCAAAGCACAGGCATTTCTTAGATATTTCCGTATTGCAGTACTGGTCATTTTAATTGTGCAGTTGATTGTAACCCGAACCAATATTTTCATCCACTACGACCCGTTTAAAATGGCTTTCAACCTGTTCTCGGCCAATACCGCCGGCTATGTTTTGCTAGTTATTTTGCTGCTGCTGTCGGTATTAATCTATCGCCCTTTCTGCAGGGCATTCTGCCCGGTTGGGGTAGCACTGGCATGGGTTTCGTATTTGCCGGGTGCAAAAAATATCACAAAAACCAACAGTTGCACCGACTGCAAACGATGCAGCGATGTTTGTAAAACCCATGCCATCGTTTATGAAAACGGCATAAGCCGATTAAATATTCATGACTGTATTTTTTGTGGCGACTGCATGGGTAGCTGCCGTAAAAACTCAATAACCATTTCCTGATTGCAAAATGATAAAAGTCGTTTTTATTATCATCCTATTTTTGGCAAGCTTTTCGGGGTTGTTTGCCCAATGGGAATGCCCCAGCCAGTTGGCCGCCTTTTTAAAGCCCATCGGAAAAAGCAAATATTATATGGGGTCTGAAATCACTGGAGGGCTTGGCTATCTGGCAGATAATACTATAATCAATAGTTTGGGTTATGTGGGCATTGATCGTTCGGGAGAGAGGTCAACAATCTATGTAGAAGGCGGTTATAAATTCTGGCATCGTTATGACTGGGATAAAAAAACCGGTTTTAGCAATCAATATCTCGGTATCCGCGAAATGTTTTATCAATACAGGAGCCCCTATGGAAAATTCACATTAGGCTTGCAGTCGGCACGCTTCGACGACGATTACTTGCTCAATGAACGGATGTTGGGTCTTAATTATAAGCACACAAAAGGCCCATGGTCAGTTAATTTTTCAGGGGGAACAGTTACTAAAGACTTTGCCCGAAACGGAATTTTTTGTGCCGTAGGTTATCTCTACGATATAATTCAAGGGCGCCAAATTGCCTTGCTGGGCAACAAACCCGGCCAAACCAATTTTTCGGGAGCGACATTTAAATTCAATCCTTGAGTCCACTCCGAAAAGTCGGATGGACAATTTTACAATAATAAGTTGTTGATAAGTTTGTTCATAAATAAGTCACTTAATAATTTGATTTACAACGATATAAATTTTTTTAATTCGTATGATTTTATTACCTTCGTGCA
>JAUXXY010000152.1 GCA_030684735.1 Bacteroidales bacterium
TATCTGCTGCTAGATACAATAAGGCGGCCGATGAGCTGGTTAAATTATTGAACCAGACAGAAACTATCTTCCCCGGTACCGATTTGAAGATGATTTTTGAAATTACCGCTTAATAAGACTGCGCGAGGTCAGGAGTTCTGACATTACAGACAGACTCTAGTTAATCTGTTAGAATTCGCTCGGCTCCATGCTATTATCTTCCAAGGTGCGTAAGCGATCTCTGCGCTGCTGATAGTTGTTGATACGATAGGATACACCGACATAAAAAACACGTGAGTCCCTTTTGCGAAGACTTTTGGTATTGAAGCCCGGCCCCCATGATTCGGATTCGAAGCGACGGGAATTGAAAATATCACTTAATCGCACACTAAGTGAAAGCTTACGATCGAGGAGTTCAGCACGCCATGCTATGTCGGCAAAGTACATTGCCTCCATTTTTCCCTGGGCCATGATAGTAGGGGCTGAGTAATTGCCTGAAATTTGCAGTGTCGTTGTTTTTGTAGTTGAAATCTGTGTGCTGAGCCTGGTGTTCCAGGTATAATCATCGGTGCCTTCTATCGAGAACTCAGGCACTCTATTAATTATATAGCGGAAATAGCTGGCATTGGCATTGACCCGTAGCCATTTGGTAGCTTCCCTTGCCAAAATCAGTTCAAGTCCATATGATTGGCTGCTCGTGAGGTTTTGTGGACGGGTCCAGGTAACACCATTACCAGCGAGTTCAGTTACTTGTTGCATAACATCAGTCGTACGACGATAGAAAACGGATGATGTGAAGCTATTCCGTCCTTTAAAGGTTACAAATGATAAATCCCATGATCCGGTATATTCAGGTCTCAGCTCAGGGTTACCCGAGCGAATATTGAGCGAGTCGGAATAATCAATATAGGAATTAAGATTCCGGTTATTGGGGCGGCTTACCCTGCGGCTGTAACTTATTTGCAGGTCTTTGTTGGCTGACAATGCATAAACCAGGTGTACGGATGGATAGAGGCTAAAATACTTTTTATTAAAATCGCTGGCACTAGTTTTTTCCTCACCCCAAACAAAAGCCTGCTCAACCCTCAGTCCGGTTTGGTATCGAAACTTATTCTTCTGGCCTGCGTAAATTCCATACACAGCATGAATCTGTTCAATATAGTTGAAATCATTTTCAGTTTTATTAAATGAAGGCTCAGAAGAATATGGTATAGACCAGTTGTAAGTATATTTCATATCTAGGCCCTTGATCTCACTCTTAAATCCGACTTCGAACCGGGAGTTCTCGTTGATGGGTCGAACATAATTTAACTGAGCTATACCCATTTTATTTGTGTTGGAGCTATTGGTCTCCTGAACGAGGCGTGAATTCTGAGGGAAGGTAGTATGTTGGTTGGTAGAATCACCCATATTCATACTATTGTCCATAAAAATCAAGTCAGCGATCAGTTCTTCACCTTTGCGTTTGGTGGTGCGGCGATAAGTCAGGGTATAATTGAATGAATTCATTTTGCGTTCAGATTCACTCAGTTGCTTAAAATCTCTGATTTGAATATTGTCATTGTTAAAAGTCTTATTGGTGGTTTCGCCTTCTGATTCAAACCTGAAATTGCGATAGCGAAGCTGAAAAGTATAAGTATTAAAACGATTTGGGATATAGTCAAATCCAAGGCTACCATGTATCATGTTCATATTGTTGTTATTACTGCCTTGCTGATCGAGAGAAGTTGTAATATCTTCAAAGGTGGTTGTGCGTTCCATCTCGGATGAGCTCTTATGCTTGTTTAATCTTCCGTCAATGCTTGCAGTGATGTTAAATTTTTCGGAGCGCTGGCCCAGTGACAGGTTGCCGTTATAACGGTTGCCGGTACCTGCATTTAATGAAACCATTCCATTCATGCCTTCCAGGTTCCTTTTCTTAAGCACAATGTTAATAATACCAGTTGTTCCATCCGGATCGTAACGAACCGAAGGGTTGGTGATTACTTCCACAGTTTCGATGCTGTTGGCCGGTATTTGCTGCAAGATATCAGAACTGCTGATTCCTTCCATTCCAGTGGGCTTTCCATCAATCAATATCAGTACATTACTACTGCCACGAAGTTTGACATTGCCTTCGACATCAACTGTCACCGAGGGAATATTTTGCATGATATCAACAGCGGTTCCGCCGACGCTCGTGAGGTCTTTCTCGACATTTATAACTCTTTTATCGAGGTTGGCTATCATGATATCACGTTCCGCCTTAACTTCTACGCCTTCGAGGTTACTGTTGCGGGATGATATACGGACATCGCCAAGATTTACTTCTGGTTCGCGGAAATTGATAAATATACCAGGGATAGTTATGGATTCATAGCCAATGAATTGAACTACTGCATAATATCTTCCAACAGATATTTTTTCGATCACGAAACTACCATCGGGCTTAGATATGGTGCCGGTAACCATGGTGGAATCCTGCTGCTGAAAAAGAACGATATTTCCGTATTCAATAGGCTTGCCCAAAGGGCCATCAATAAGTTTGCCACGCAAAGTACCAATGTTCCGATCCATCCCGGCTGGCATATTTGATGGCATGCCGGTTGGCCGTTGCTGGGCAAGTAATTCGCTTAAATTACTGATTAAGAAGGAGATAATTGTAAGAGCAATAATAACTAACCTTTTCATTTTTTTGAACTATATCATATGTTAACACTACATTCCGGCTACTTAACAACACTTTCGTTTTTTTGTTGCTTGTGTTTAGACAATCCCCTTTAAAAAAACTTGCGGCAGCCACTGAAATTTATCTTTTACTCAAAAATATTTTCATTAACATTGCAGAACTGAGTATTTGATGGATGGCATCAAATTCGATTATTCCAATTTCATCGGCACGATATCTTGCAGCATGACAAAGTTATTCGATCATTTATACCACCCCAAAACCCTCTTGATATTCATTGGTTTGTGCGCTGCCGGATTTATTTTAACCCTTTGGAATCGTTTTATTTATATTGACGATGCCTGGTTTGGGGAACAAGCTTATTGGTTTGCACAACATGGAATTCCTAAAACTGAAACCATTAAGGATTATTTTAAGTGGGATGAGCATTTACTTGTTTACCACAAGCTAAACATTATACTCGGAGCATTGATTGTGAAAATTTTCGGTTGGTCGGTAAATTATTTCCGGGTTTTTACGTTGCTGACATTCCTCATATTCATTTGGATTTTCACCCGATACTTGCGGTCAAACCAACAAAAATATGGAAAGAAACAAATAATTGTGGCGATTTTTTTCCTTTTCGTGAATCCTCTCATTATCATGTTGGGTTATACTTACCGCCCCGAAATTCTGGTGATGGCTTTTGGCTTTTTATCATGGATATTCCTTCAGAAAGGTTTACAAGTTAAATATTTCGGGAACAATTTATTTATCGGCGGGCTATTCGCAGGCCTGGCATTTTTTACACATCTCAACGGGTTGATCTTCCCTATTGCCGGTGGCATTTTATTAATGTGTCACAGGAACCTCAAGCAGTTGGTCTATTTTGGCATGGGGGCTATCGTCACTTCTTTACTATTTTTCTATGACCTTTGGCAACCTGGCCGTTTGGAGTTGTTTTTTTTTCAATTAAAAAACTGGCCCGATCCGGTTGGCAGCAATTACCTTCCAAGCAATGCATTGGATGTCGTTCGCAGTGTCTTGATAAAATTATCCCAAGAGCATCAGCGCTTTTTCTGGAGCGAAAAGGTCTGGATTTTATCGGTTTCGTTTTTTCTTTCATTGATAGTGTTTTTCCGGACATTCCGTAAACGCCACAAAGACTTGCTTATTTATACTGCTGCATTGATCCTGTCGCTTAATATTTTCGGAAGCCATATTGCCGAAAGATATATTATTTATTACTTGCCATTCATGGCGATGATAATTGCTATTGGCTTGTCGGAAATAGAAATCGGAAAAATGACCTGGGTCAGAACGATATTTGTTGTGCTCCTGGTGGCCCAGCTATTTTTTTGCGGGAAGATGATAGGTAAAATCATGGGCAAGAACCGCGATTATGTAGCAATGCACGATAACATTCTATCTAACATACCCAACAGTAAAGCATTGACCTTTGTTGATTATCCCTTTGTATTCAATGG
Source organism: Bacteroidales bacterium (assembly GCA_030684735.1). GTDB lineage: Bacteria > Bacteroidota > Bacteroidia > Bacteroidales > JAAYJT01 > JAAYJT01. The sequence goes on from JAUXXY010000152.1 coordinate 4,114, forward strand.
CCTGGTTAATTATAATCTGATCAGCTACAAAGCATTTGAATATTATGAGGTCTCTGAGAATATTAAGTTTGATAAGACAAGCCTGCTTCTTCGCGCCCAGCAGTTGGGTGTAAAGTACATTCTGATCACGACAGAAAAGCATTTGGTAGAAAACACATACCTGTTTGAATTATTCGATGATAAAAGCCGTGATTTCACCCCTTACAAATTGATATATGAATCAGAAGGATATTTAATCCTGGAAAGCTTAACCGACAATAGCCTTTGAAAATTCAAATAATGCACAGCCCCCGTAATGTTTTAGGCTCTATTACTATAAAAAACATATTAGCAAGCTATTTTCCAAGTGCACAAAATACTGTCTGAGTCATTTAGTTTCCAAATAAGATTGTAATTTTGGAAAACTGCTTCATTAGATGCAAATAAACACATCTTAGTAATTATTATCGTAATTATTTAGGTATTTAGGCTTTTAGGCTGAAGGCTTTTTGACTGCGAACCGTTGACCATTACCGCAATGCTCGAATCAATGAGCCGAACACTTTTTCTAATTTATTGTGATCTCTCATATCCTACTGTCTAATATCCTAATTCTCTATGTGCCTAAATAGTTACTTATTATCTATAAATTGCTCCTACTTTAAACGCAATGCATACATTATCAATAGCTTTCTCTGCTGTAACGCTCTCATTCCTCGCATATCATTTTTACTTGCAATCGGCCAGCTTTCAAAAAATTGTGCAATCATACCATGACCCGGATCGGTCAAAAGTTGCCACAATTGTGGTTCAACGCATGTTGGGATTTTTTCTTTTCGGGATAACTCCGTTGCTAATTGCCGTATTTTTGTTCGATAAGCCACTGGTATATTACGGATTTACCGGAGCAAATTATTCAAAATCCCTGTGTTGGATTGCGCTGCTTTCGGCCATTGTAATCTTACTAAATTATATCAATGCACCAAAAAAGGATAACCTGGCAATGTATCCACAGATTAGAATCACAACCTGGAAACCCAACATACTAATAATAAGCACATTAACCTGGATTGCTTACCTCGCCGCCTACGAATTTATGTTCAGGGGGTTTTTATTATTTGCCCTTTATGATGCCCTTGGGTTAACCGCGGCTATCGTTATTAATACTTCAATTTACTCACTTGTTCATGTTCCTAAGGGAGCAAAGGAAGCCATCGGTGCTATTCCTCTGGGAATAGTGTTGTGTTATCTCACCCTCATAACAGGGAATATTGTAGTGGCTTTCGTAGTGCATGTTGTGATGGCACTTTCCAACGAATGGTTCTCGCTGCGGGCAAATCCAGCAATAAAAATCATCATCAAATAATTACATATGAAGGTTCTCATCACCGGTTCAACAGGTTTTATAGGATCGCAGCTTACGCTGAAACTCGCCAACCTGGGTCACACGGTTCACGCTCTTTACCGATCAGCAAGTAAAACGGCTTTCATCCGCCATCAAAATATTCTATTATTCAAAGGTGATATACTCGATAAGGATAGCCTCAGGAAAGCTATGACGGGTTGTTCACAAATCTATCATACTGCTGCATTCACTGAAGTATGGGCAAAAGATGAGTCGTTAATTACCAAACTTAATGTGGATGGAACATTGAATGTGCTAGATATAGCGGCAGAACTTGGCATTAGTGATATTGTTTTTACCTCTTCTGCCGGTGTGTTTGGTCCTTCCCTCAACGGCTGTGTCACTGAAAAAACGGTGCGCCAGCTTGACTATTTTGTGGAATATGAGCGCACCAAGGCAATAGCTGAAGATAGAGCCAAGGGATATGCAAAAAGAGGATTAAATATAAGGATCGTCAATCCCACAAGGACTTATGGTCCTGGCCTTCTGAGCACAGGCAACAGTGTCACCATTCTCATAGATTCCTACATTCGCGGAAATTGGCGGCTGAATCCCGGAAACGGGGAAAGTATTGGTAATTATGTTTTTATTGATGATGTGGTGAATGGACACATTCTTGCTATGGAGAAGGGCAATGCAGGCGAGAACTATCTGCTGGGTGGAGAGAATGTTAGTTACAATGAAATGTTCAAACTCATATCTGAGGTTTCAGGCAAGCGGCGCTTGCTCATAAAAATTCCACTCCCACTGATGTTGGGAATGGTTAAATTCCTAATACTTCTTAACAAGGTCGTAGGCATTAAACCGTTCATTACCCATGGGCTGGTAAAGAAATTCAACTATAACTGGCAAATCAGCTCGCTGAAAGCTGAACGAGAGCTGGGATACAGCATCACCCCTCTTGAGGAAGGGATAAGGCGAACTATTAATTGGATAAACAAAACATAAATGGTCGAGAAATATACATTAATCACCGGTGGGTCTATGGGCATTGGCAAGGCCCTGGCATTTGAATGTGCTTCGCGCGGAATGAACTTGCTCCTTGTGGCATTGCCCGGTAACGAACTTAGCGAAACCGCAGCCGAAATTGCAGAGAAACACGATGTAACTATTCACATTCTCGCTATTGATCTCAGCGAAATTGAAGCGCCAAAACAGGTTTACAAATGGTGCATTGATAATAATTACAATGTGAGTATCCTGATAAACAATGCTGGCATGGCTGGCACCAGCGTTTTTGAAACATCGGAACTCGACTATAGCGACATGCGCATTTTAGTGAATATCAGGGCGCTTGTTCTGCTCACGCGCTTGTTTATCCCAATGTTGAAAACACACCCCAAATCTTATGTTTTGAATATTGGCAGCCAGGCAGCCTATTTTGCAATACCCTATAAAGCAGTTTATTCTGCATCAAAAGCGTTTGTATTGCGATTTACACAAGCCCTGCAACTCGAATTATCGGAAACTTCTATCTCGCTATGTGCAGTTTGCCCGAATGGGGTAGAAACCAACTCCGGTACTTTTAGCAGGATCAAGGCACACGGAATTATGGGCAGACTTACAAAAATAGAGGCATCTGATCTTGCACGCATTTCGATTGATGCCATGCTGAATGGAAAAACAGTGCTGGTTCCAAAAACCATCAATAGAATATTGCTGGTATGCAGCAAACTTATACCCAATATCCTGGAAAAAAGAATGCTCAAACGTTGGTTCTACCGAGAGGTAGAGGTTAACGGAATCTGAAGCAGGATATGAAAATCATGCTGTCAGAGCAAGAAATTAATATCCTCACCCGGCTGATATTCAACAGGCTCCTTACCATGTCCGAATAAACGTAAGGGTCTTGAACCTTTAAGTGCGATATGGTTATTTTCGACCCACAGTGCTGTGGCTTCGCGTAAACCAACCACGGTAATCTCGCGGTTGATGTCCAGAAATTCATTAATGCGTTGTTCGCGGGTTTCGCCGCCATGACCCTGGGCATGGGCATCAAGATAATGAGGGTTGATTTGGAAAGGAACTAGGTTGAGGCAGGTAAAGCTGGCTGGTTCAATGATTGGCATATCGTTGGTTGTGCACATGGTAGGGCAGGCTACATTAGCACCTGCACTCCAGCCCATGAAGTGCATGCCTTCACCAATTCGTTTTTTCACGGCATCGAGGATACCTGTTTTGTGCATCATATACACCAGATGAAAGGTGTTGCCACCACCAACAGCCATAGCCTCTGCGTTTTCAACAGCCTTGATCGGGTCTTTTTCCTTGTGAATGCTATATACCTCTAAACCTAACAGGTTGAAAACACCATTCACCCGTTGTTCATATACATCCCAGGAGGCTTCAAGTCCATCGGCCAGGTTCACACCTGCCCAGGGCAGGAAGAGCAACCTCTTGACACCGGTATCTTTCATGAAATCGGAAATGAGTTGCCGCGGCCAACCAAGGTATTCCTCACCGGCATTGGTTGAGTTGCTGATTAGTAAGAGTCTTCTGGTCATATTCATAAATTTTTGATTGTATGATCAAAGTTAATGATGAGAGAACCAAAAGAGGCATTCTCCCTCTGCGATATCAAATTAGAGGGCGAAAATACAATTTTTTCACACATGAAATCACTGAACAACCTCCACCCACAAACCGCGGCCATTTACATGGAAGCGGCGGTCGTACATCGCCTCTACAGCGGGATACGGCAGGTAGAATTTCCCCTGGTAAGCAGCAGTGAGCGAGATTCTGAACACTTTTTTCTCACCGCTCTTAAGATCAAAATATGTCATCACCCTGTCGTCGCGGATATCCTGGTAAATGATCACATATTTGCTTTTCCCTATCTGATCGAAAAGCCTTGTGTTTCCAATTTCCCAACCCGACGGGAAAACCTGTGTCAGCGCAAGGTCTTTGATTGATTGGGTCAAACTTGAATTCGACAGGGTAACTTCTGCAGCGAAATCATCTCCCTGTGCCAGGCGGGTAACATCAACCGTTTCATTTGCTGTGTTAATATAGCGCACCGAAAGTTTGAGATTGCCTGATGATGGCATCTCATCGCCCGGAGCGGGAGTGCCTGAAACAAACATCCGAACATACAAGGCTGAGGTTCCTTCATTCTTTATTTTCAGTTTTCCCTGCTGTTGATCAGCATCTAATTTTATCTCTGCAATTCTGTCGTTTGTTTTAAAGGAAGCTGCTTTTTGAGTATTGACCGTGTATCCTGCCCTGATTTGTCTGTCCTGTATTTCAGAACCAAGGAATTTCGACATCGCCAACAGGGAATAAGCGGTTGTTTGTGTGCTCATCCAGGCATCGGAGCTGAGCATTTTACTCAATTCCTCTATCACCTCAAAAGCCCGTTGGCGATCCTTCACATAAACAAGGGCCTCAAGGATCATGGCCATATCTCTTTCTCTCGAACCATAGGTTTCAGAAAAATCCGGGTAACCCTGCACTATATTTTCAAGGGTTGAAACCAGACTATTGGCTGTACTTGTCTGCCCGATCAATGCATAAGTGGCAGCCAGGCGCCAGGCGCCTACATTCGACAAGTCACTTTGTTCTCTGAGGCGGTTCATGGCTCCTGTTTCCGGGGCTTTGGCAAGTGCAAGAGTAAACAGGCGGTAGGCCTGAACAAGGTCGGGCTGGCGAAAATCATAGCGTGTTGAAGTTGTAACTCTGTTCCACGAACGGGCTGCTCGTTGCTGGAAACTTAACCATTGGTTCTTGATACCTGAGGGCAAAGTATAGCCTTGGGCCTCAGCCTCAAGCATGAAATGCCCGGCATAGGTAGTTGCCCATTCATCTGTGTAAGGTTGCCCCGGCCAGGAAGTAAAACTGCCATCGGGTAATTGAAATATAACAAGCCGCGACAAAGCTGATTGCACGTTTCTTTCTGCTCGTTTAACTTCTTCGTTGTTGAGATTTATAACAGAGCTAAGAAAAAGCTGAGGAAATGCGGTTGAAACTGTTTGTTCAAAACAGCCATGAGGGTACTGAAGGAGATACTGTAAACGTGTAGATAAATTGATTGATGGTATGGTACTCAGTTCCATACTCAGTTTATTGGTTCCCTCTACACCAAAAAGGCTGTAATCCAGCACTGCTTCCTCGCCAGCTTCAAGTAAGCGAAATTGAGAACTAATGACCTGCAGATTCGGATTTCTTACGTCAACTTCAAGGTTGAATATAGCTTTTTGGCTTCCTGATCTGGCAATCACTTCTATTTCTCCTATGCCGGTTTTGGTTTCAACCTGCACGTCAAAAAACAAGGTTTTATCGCCTGTCTTGTCGAAGGTGATTGTTTTTTTAGGCGACCCGATCTTTAGCAAATCATTGGTTTTCACCTCAACATCCACCGACCGGATGCCTTTCTCCATGGCAAAGACAGTTACGGGTAACTTAAACGTTTCGCCAATACCCAGCACCCTGGGCAATGTAGCAACAGTCATGAGTGCCTTGCGCACCGGGGTTGATTTTTGTGCCGAACCATACGCCTGTTTGCTGGCAGCAACCACCATAGTTCGAACTGAACCTACATAGGGAGGTAATTGAACCAGTACTTCCTTAGTTTGCCCCGGTTGAATGGTATAAGGTCCAAGATATTTCACCACTGGGCGAAAACGGTTGGCCTTGCCGGCTTCCTTTTTGTAAATCAGGTCATCATCTCCGCCAATGCTGAAAATATGTTCGTACCTTCCTCCGTATGCACCTATCACATGGTCATAAACATCCCAGGTTTTCACACCCAGCGCTTCACGGACAAAAAACCTTGCCCACGGATCAGGAGTCTTATAGCGCGTAAGGTTTAGAAGCCCATCTTCAACAATGGCTACCGTAAAGGTCATTTCCCGCTTGTTCTTTTCAGAAATTTTCAGTGTAAAAGTCTTTTCCGGTTCAAGCACCGCTGGTATTTCAATAACCGGTTCCAGGCGGGTCGTAGGATCCTCAACCATTATCGGAAGAATACCATAGAGGCGTATTGGTAAATCGTTGATGGTCTGACTGTGAGGTTGCAACAGGCTTATATGTACATAGGCATTAGGGATCATCTCCCTTGTTATGTTTACTTCTGCTACTGTTTCATTACTCCTTGTGTTAATCCTGTTTAACTGGATTACTTTTGTGCCGTTTTCGACACTTACAATTGCCGACCCTCCTTCTGCCGATGGAAAAGTAATCTTCGCCACATCGCCCGGCTGATACTTTTCATTATCACTCGTAAAAGTAAGTATGGCCGCCGCATCGGGGGGGGCCCTGCGGGCACGTCCTGCCATTTCGGGCCAGTCGAAATACCATATTGCACCGGTGCTATGTCCGCTCTTGGGATCACTCACTTTCACAAAATATCTGCCCCAATCGGATTTAGGAATATGCAGTTTGAAATTGCCTTTGCCTGTTGAGACATTGACAGAACTTGTAAGATACGGCGTTGAATGATGCTGTCGCATATACTGAGCCAGGTTATGCTCATACGCATTCCACCACCAATTCCAGTCGAGACGATAAACCGAAACTTCTAACATCCGGCTGCTGTTGGGTTGTCCGGAGGCGTCTAACGAAGCTACTTCCACTGTGTAATCACGGCTGGTTTCCAGCATTTTGTAGCGGTTCATTTCCGGAGCCTTCAGGCCGGCATACGTAGAAAATGGCGAAAACAACATCTCCATGCCATCAATACTGAAGTCTCCACCATCTTCAAAAACACGTGTGGTGAAAAATGCTGATAACATACCTGCTGCGTTGTTGGCGTTTACCAGGTCAACACTGAAGGAGGCCCGGCCATTTTCATTCAGATTGCCTTCAAATACTGTTTTTTCTTCGCCTTCAAAAGTTCGCATAGGATCATCGAAAACAAAATTTGCCCAGTTTTTGAAAGAAGTCTTGGTTTGTGCAAACTTTACTTTCACGTCAGTTTTCAGGTTGCGGGCTGTTGCACCATGTAACCATTCGGCAAACAGACTCGCTTTGGCGTCGGAGGCCGCCACAATTACTTCCCGCGGAAAGGTTAGCTCCACCTTCAGCCGGTTTGGTTTGATGGTTTCTATCTTCACACGTTGTGTGAACTCGACCCCGCCAACTTTTACCAGGGCTGTCCAATTACCGGTAGGTGCATCTGTTGATGTAGGTGTTATAAACGGGTAAAAACCATTAAGTCCATGTGTCTTGGTGATTTTCTGAACTGTTTGACCCATGGGGTTTTTCAGCTCAAAACTAATTGGGTGACCTGCCGGTAATCTATCTAATTGATCGGCAAGAATAAAGGTAAGAAACAAGGTGTCGCCAGGCCGCCAGACCCCGCGTTCGCCGTAAATAAAACCTTTTAATCCCTGCTGTACCACATCGCCCGACACATCGAAATTGCTCACCGAGAGCGATAATCCCTCAGCTACTTTAAGATAACCCCTCTGTCTATCCTGCTTTGCGATCACAAGAAAAGGCTTACCCTCAGGTTCAACCACAACAAGTCCCTGATTATCTGATAATTTCTGTGCAATTACACGGTTCTGAAAATTCCTGACTTCAATATTAACATTTTGCATAGGGCGTGCGGTCAGTATATCCGACACTAACACAGTAAGTTTGCCATCACTGCCTTGTTTGACTATGACTCCCAGGTTCGATGCCAGGAAATTTCGCTCTACAGATCTCTGTTTTCCGTAATACGCTTCATGGCAGGGGTTTTCGCGCCGTTGCAGGTAGGCATTGTAGTCGTAATTTTCGTAATAATCGTTATCGTAATAATCATCGTAGCAATCATAATACCAATAGCCTGAAGACTTGTCGTATTGTTTTACTTCGTTTTCGAAATCAGTTTTATCAATAACATTAAGCTCTGCCTGAGACGGCATTTCCTCTATTGTTGTGCAAGGATAAACAGAATGAATCTGTTTGAATCCCAGTTCTATCCGGTAAATAGAACCGGGATCTGGCTTGATAAGCTCTGCCAGATCGAGTGCAAAAGAGTTCCATCGCCCCAGGTTCAATGGCTGATCCAAACCAAGACAGATAGTTTTTTTTAACACCAACCGGCCTGCACGTTTTATCTCGTGATTACCATCCAACTGATTGACCTGTAGGAAGTAAGGGATGTTTTCTTCATATAACTTCACCACCCTGACTTCCACAGCCCTGAGGTTGATGGCTTCGAAAGGTATCTGCAGCGAACCTCTACCTGGCCAGATTGTTCCCTTCCCAGGTAGCCGTACGGCAGGCTTGGCAGGTTCAAAAACGAGGTCCTTTTTAAAGGTTTCAGATAGTTGCTTACCGATATAATTTTTTACGCTTGATTCTATGATCAGTTCCATTGTCCCTTCCAGAGAAGTTGAAGGGAAAATTGTGACCATATTTCGATCAATAGTTATTGAAAACGGATTCCTGGTATCCAAACGAATCAATCCGGTAATTTGCTGGCTCTCATCCAATGGATCAGTAAACCGGCACACGACCTGCTGGGTGGGGAACTGGATAACATTTATATCCAACAAGGCAAATTGATTTAATTCTGGTATAGATATTTTTTTCTCCTCACTGACTTTGGCTTTCATTGGGCTGCCATCGAAGCTAAGCAACAGTGTCGTAGCGATTTCGCTGCGAATGATGCTATCAATTTCGTATTGATGGGTAGTACCTTGCATATCATGTACCCACCTTATGGCAAGGCTCCTGTTATTCAAACCAGCCTTCAGTATTTTTTTAACAACTTCAGGTTCAACATAATCTGTCGTACGGATAAAGCCACGAAACTGATAATACAGGTTGTTGTTTTTGCTCATCGAATAAAGCCCGATGCTTTCATCAACGAAATACTGCCTGACAGTTTGAAAGCTGAATTCAAAACTCTTTTGTTCCGATATGATGGCGGGAAGGTGATGGATGAGAAACTCAGCCTGGTAATTTGTTGAATAGGTCAATGGATTGGATGGTCTGAATTCTATGGTTCGGTTATCAATCCAAAAGGTTTCCCCTTCTATGCCCGGATTAAATGCAAAAACCTTTTTACTAAGGGGTGAATTGGGTTCGATAATATCGGGATAATCTTCGGCAAGCACTATACGGATTTTTGACTGTACAGAAATCATTCCCGAGGTGAAGGCAGCGATGGCAGGATGGAAAACAGGAACCTTGTTTGTAAGCTTTTGCTTGCAGGACGTTGTAACTGCCAGAAAAACAGCGAGCAATAAAATACTCTTAACCAGTAAAGTGATTGGTTTCATGATGGGGGCATTTAAATTTAAACGATGTGTTAAAGATAAGAAACATCGGGTTCCTTTGAAGGTATGTTTTTTTTGGTGAAAAAATAATAACAACTGGGTAGAAAATAGCTTGAAATGTGCTTGCGATCCTGGCATTACGAATCAGGCGTGATTTAGACTATTACTAAAAAGGTGTAGTTATTTCTTCTCAACCAAACAATTTCATTTCGGCAACGCAACCCTAAAAACCTGTTCAAGCCTGTTGCCGCTTTCATCTACCAGAACCAATCTCCTGTTGCCCGGAGCAGGATTAGCCGCCAGGTAGTGCTGTCCTTTTGTTGTGCCAAGGTATTCCCCATCAAGATGCCAGAAAACAACAGCATCAGCATTGCGATGAACAGCCTGCAGAACAATTTTTCCCGTTTCGCCCGATAAATCTCTTGGGAGAAAGGCAATATAGATTTTCAGTGGATAGATGAGCTGCAAGGGATTGTTTGCTTCGGCAGCGGAACAATCTATCATAAAAAGAGGCAAAGGTTTGTAATCAGGATGTTTTTTACGGTAAAACCATTCCATGGCTGGTGGTAAAACAAACCATGATTGTGATTTCATCCGGTGCACTTCATAACATTGGTCTGTAACCCTGTAAAGCCCTGTAGCATCAGTCAACACAGGAATATGGTAAGGGCAGGCAAGGGTTCGAAGCCCTTTGGTGGGTATCCATGATGAATCGGTTTCGCTACAAAGACTCCCGGCCATATGCCCACTTTTCAGGCAGAGGTTCACTTTTTCCATGTCGTCGTATGGTTTCCTGAAGGGCGATGTTTTGGGTAACAGGTTGAATACATCGAAAAGCAGTGGGGCGGCAAAACCAACTCCTGTTAATGAAGGGCGGCCTTCGCCTGTAGCATTTCCAGCCCAAACGCCCACTGTATATTCAGGTGTTGTACCGATGGCCCAACCATCGCGGTTGCCGTAGCTTGTACCCGTTTTCCAGGCTACACCGCGTGTTGAAGAAAACTGCTGCCAGCCGGCCTCTGCTTCAGGGCGATTGACTTCGAGCAACGCCCTGTAAGTTTCCCATATCGCAGATGCATCGAGCACACCGGTAGGCTCCAGTTCTTTGCGCAATGTTACCAGATCCAGCCTGATTTCTTGATGATCCTTCGAAAACATGAGCGTTGGCTGGAACAAATCAGCCGGGTGATACATGCCATCGTAATATGAATACCGGTGAAGTATCCTCGATAATCGTGCATACATGGCTGTGATGTCCCAGAGTGTACACTCAGCGCCTCCGAGCACCAGAGACAAACCATAATGCTCCGGTGGTTGGTGCAGGGTGGTCAACCCAAGATTTTTTAATAATAAATGAAATTTCCCGATCCCGAACTGCTGCAACATCCTAACGGCCGGAACATTCAAAGAGCGTTGCAAAGCCCGGTAAACAGGTACAGCACCATCAAAAGTACGGTTGTAGTTCTGGGGGTTAAATCCTTCGGTTTGAAAGGGAAAGTCGGGAACAAGGGTTGTGCTCAGCATAAGACCTTCGCTGAGCATACCTGCAAAAAGGAAAGGTTTGAATATGCTTCCACTACTCCTCGGTGCCATGATCATATCGTTCATCCAGGCATTTAGCTGCAATTTGGGATCGGATGCATTTCCCACATAGGCAAGTACCTGCCCGATCTCATTGTCTATGATAAGGATAGCGGCGTTGTTTATCTGGTTCGCACGATAGGATGACAGATACTGATGAACTATACGTGCCGCGTTTTGCTGCAAAAAACCATTGATACTTGTGTGAATAACATTACCCGGGTAACTGAGGTAGATGCGTTCAAGCAGATGAAGTGCATAAGATGGCAATGGATGAGGTTGTGTTGGTATCGGTTCGAGCAATGCCAACTCATATTCTTGCTGTGAAAAGATACCTTTTTTTGCCAGCCTCTCAAGCAGCAGATTGCGCTTTTTCAGCAGTTCCTGCCGGTTGCGTCCGGGGTGGATCAAAGCTGGTGAGTTGGGCAGGACGGCAAGTGTTGCCGCCCCGGCCCATGAAAGATACTGAATATCATGTCCGAAATAGCGCCAGGATGCCGCATCCAAACCCACTACATTTCCACCAAATGGAGCATGAGATGAATACATTGACAATATCTCAACCTTGCTAAAGGCAAGCTCCAGCCGCATTGCCATCACAATCTCTATCATTTTTTCAACTACTGTTCGCGGCTTCCCCTTGCGCGAAATCCGAATCACCTGCATAGTGATGGTGCTGCCTCCGCTCACATTTTTTCCCGATTTTATATTCTGACCCAAGGCCCTGACAATGGCGAAAGGGTCAAAACCCGGATGAGAAAAAAACCGTTTGTCTTCATATGCAAGCACTGCTTGTTGGTATTTATCAGGAATAGAGGTGTTTACAGGAAAACGCCATTGACCATCTGTGGAAATTTTTGCCCCAAGCAAATTCCCGTCACGGTCGAGGATAACGGTTGAGGTTGGGTCAGTAAAGAGATTTTGCACAGGAATCATTAAAAAACCAATAAGAAACAGAGCCAGCAACAAACCGGCAAAAATCAACAACCTGTATTTCCTGAATGTGATGGTGAACATGGCGCTAAGATACATGGTTTACTTCTTGGCTCTTTAACACAATTGGCAAAATCACACCTCATTTTATTGCTTGCGTATAAGGTTGACGATCCCATGCCGTCAAATTTCGTAATTTTGCAGCCCAATTTCAACTCCCATACTTAAAACAAAGCAATCACCGTTAATAACTATTTTCAGCGCAAACCCATGTTTAGGAAATCATTTATAATACTGTCTATCCTTATTGCACTGATAACCATTCACTTGCTCATATCATGGTCGTCAATCACCCAAAGCTCTGATAAGGCTTTTAAACAGGCTTTCCTGAAGCATAACAAAGTGTTTCCGGTTGAGATACCCGCCAAGGTTATTTTTGCAGATGAATCCGTGCCACTCGACAAGTATTATGTTTATGAAGCCCTCGACAGAGAGTTGACAATAAACACTTACTGGCATTCCAATTCCATACTCTGGATGAAAAGGGCAAACCGATGGTTCCCGTTGATCGAACCTATCCTGAAACTATACAATATTCCCAATGATTTCAAATATCTCGCTGTAATTGAGAGTGGTCTTACAAATACCGTATCTCCTGCCGGGGCTGCAGGTTTTTGGCAGCTTATGGATAAAACCGCTAAAGAACTTGGCCTGGAGGTTGATAACCAGGTTGACGAGCGTTATCATGTTGTCAAAGCTACGCATGCTGCCTGCAAATACCTGAATGAATCTTATAAAATCTATGGAAGCTGGTTCATGTCGGCCGCAGCATACAATGCCGGAAAAGACAGGATAGTGCGGGCAATTGGTGATCAGAAAACCAATGATTATTTTGACCTTTACCTCAACGAAGAGACATCCCGGTTTATTTACAGGCTACTTGCTGTCAAAACTATTTTCGAAGCACCTGCAAACTATGGTTTTTACCTGAGAAAGAAAGATTTATACCAGCCCGTTCCTACCTTCACGGTAAGTGCTGACAGTTCGATCAGCAACCTGACAGATTATGCGCTTTACCACAACATCAATTACAGATTGCTCAAAGAATTCAACCCCTGGCTGATGGATAATAAACTGCATAATCCATCAAGGAAGACCTATACCTTTATAATTCCTCAGACCGGATTTATGAGTCGCCAAAAGTTATTGGAGCAATTAGCCCACCCCGACCTGTTACTCAATGATACCATATCAGCCGGTCAGTTATTTGAATAAGAACAGGATGCCAGAAATGAACAAAGGCGACTTCACACCAGGCAATACCGAACAGGCCACGCACAGTACTTTTGTTGAAAACATTGAAGTACTCGGGGCCAGGGTACACAACCTGCGTAATATAGATGTAGTAATCCCGCGCAACAAGCTGGTGGTCATTACAGGGTTGAGTGGCAGTGGCAAATCTTCCCTGGCGTTCGATACCATATACGCCGAAGGCCAACGCCGATATATTGAAACCTTTTCGGCTTATGCGCGTCAATTCATCGGAAACCTCGAAAGGCCTGATGTTGATAAAATCAACGGATTGAGTCCCGTGGTTGCCATCGAACAAAAAACCTCTGGCAGAAACCCACGCTCAACAGTGGGAACCATAACTGAAATATATGACTTCCTGCGCCTGCTGTTTTCTCGTGTTGCTACAGCATATTCCCATACTTCAGGACAACCTATGGTACGGCACACTGAAAGCCAGATCATTGCCCTCGTCACCCAGAGATACCTGAATCATGACGTATTGGTTCTATCACCTTTGGTGAAAGGACGCAAGGGGCACTACCGTGAGTTATTCGATACCGTGCGCAAGCAAGGTTTCCTGAAAGTTCGTGTTGACGGTGATATCAGGGAGGTCAGCTTTGGAATGCAGCTAGACCGTTACAAAGTTCATGACATCGAGCTGGTAGTTGACAGGTTAAGAGTAGGTGAAAAAACCACACAACGCCTGTCACAATCGGTTCAAACCGCCATGCGCCAAGGCAAGGGATCGCTGTTGATCATGGAGGAAAAAACGGGCAAGGTTGAATATTTTAGCCGAATGTTCATGGACCCCGTGTCAGGCATCAGTTATGACGAACCCGAGCCCAATACCTTTTCCTTTAATTCACCCTATGGTGCTTGCCCTAAATGCAATGGGCTGGGATTGATTTCGAAAGTTGACATGGATAGAATCATCCCTGATTCCAAGCGAAGCATCCGCAAAGGTGGCCTATCTCCGCTTGGCGAATTCAAACCTACATGGATTTTTAAGCAGGTGGAGGGAATCGTAGCTAAATATGGATATAATCTCGACACTCCTCTGGAAGATTTACCCGAAGAAGCCATCAACACGTTGCTACATGGAACGCACGAAATGATCCGGGTGAAGAATGAGTATCTGGGGATAACAACCACCTATAACCTTAATTTCGAGGGCATTATCAATTTCATCTTGAGCCAGGATCTAGAATCTAATTCAGCAGGCATAAAAAAATGGGCAGCCAATTTTATGAACAAAATCGAGTGCCCCGAATGCCATGGAACCCGATTGAAAAAAGAATCGTTGCATTTCAAGATTGGTGATAAAAACATCGGCGATCTTTCGAACATTGACTTACTGAGGCTCTATGATTGGTCGAAAATTGCTGAAGATCAGTTGGATGAGCGCAAGCGTATTGTGGCTCACGAAATACTACGCGAGATACAAAACCGCATTGACTTTTTGCTTGAGGTAGGGTTGGGCTACCTTACCCTCAACCGACCTGCCGCCAGCCTTAGTGGCGGCGAATCGCAACGCATAAGGCTTGCTACACAAATCGGGTCGCAATTAGTGGGAGTATTATATATTCTTGATGAGCCAAGTATAGGACTTCACCAGCGCGACAACAAGCGCTTGATCAAATCGCTGAAAGATTTGCGCGATCTCGGCAACACAGTGATCGTTGTGGAACATGATAAGGACATGATTATCAATGCCGACCATGTGATAGATATAGGCCCTGGTGCCGGACGCCTCGGGGGTAAAATAGTTGCGCAGGGCTCTCCGGCACAAATGACACAATGCCGTACACTCACCTGCGACTACATCAGCGGGAGAAAATGCATCGAAATACCTGCTTTTAGGCGCTCACCCAATGGAGCATTCCTACGATTGAAAGGTGCCACAGGTAACAATCTGAATAACATTGATATTGATATTCCATTAGGTGTATTTATTTGTGTAACAGGAGTTTCTGGCAGTGGAAAATCAACACTGATCAACGAAACCCTCTACCCTATTCTGAGCCAGCACCTCTACCGCAGTGACATGCAGCCCCTACCCTATAAAAGTATCGAGGGGATAGAGCAGCTCGATAAAATCATCGAGGTTGACCAGTCGCCTATTGGCAAAACCCCTCGTTCAAACCCGGCAACTTATACTGGTGTTTTCGATGAGATCCGAAAATTGTTTCATGTACTTCCCGAATCGAAAATCAGGGGTTACAAGCCCGGAAGGTTCTCATTTAACGTAAGTGGTGGACGTTGTGAATCATGCAAAGGGGCAGGGGTGAAAGTGATTGAAATGAATTTCCTGCCTAATGTGCACGTGCTTTGCGATGATTGCCAGGGAAAACGTTACAACCGCGAAACATTGGAAGTTCGTTACAAAGGAAAGAGCATCAGCGATGTGCTTGATATGACCATTGACCAGTCGGTTGATTTTTTTGAAAACATCCACATGATCGTCCACAAGCTCAGAGCCATACAGGAAGTGGGATTAGGATATATAGCATTAGGTCAGCAATCAACAACCCTTTCAGGAGGTGAGGCCCAGCGAGTTAAGTTAGCTACCGAATTATCGCGCAAGGACACTGGCAAGACCCTCTACATTTTGGATGAACCAACCACCGGCCTGCATATCGAAGATGTGAAAGTGTTGCTCGAGGTGCTTACGCGTCTGATTGACAAAGGCAACACCATCATCGTTATCGAACACAACATGGAAGTCATAAAAACCGCTGATTATATCATTGATTTAGGCCCCGAAGGCGGGGACCGTGGTGGTACTATCGTGGCTGAAGGAACCCCCGAGCAAGTCGCTAAAACACAGGGAAGCTTTACTGGTGAGTATCTAAAGCAAGAACTCGACGCTTACGCGAAATAGAATTATATTAGCAAACTGAATTTTAAAAAATCTCTATGAACAGCATCGAACCCCAAAAACTAAGCCAGGAAGAGCGTATTCGAATGGCATTTAAACCAAAAACATGGGACCAGATAAAAACCCAGGACTCCTGGTCGGTTTTTAAAATCATGGCTGAGTTTGTTGATGGTTACGAGACTTTATCCCGTATTGGCCCGTGTGTTTCGATTTTCGGTTCAGCCCGAACCAAACTTACCCATAAATATTACAAGGTGGCCGAAGAAATAGCCTACCTGCTCACCAAAAAAGGATTCGGAATCATAACCGGTGGTGGGCCAGGCATCATGGAAGCGGCCAATAAAGGTGCGCATTTTGGAGGCGGAAAATCAGTTGGATTGAACATCAACTTGCCTCACGAACAATATGCCAACCCATTTATTGATCCTGACAAGTTCCTTTCTTTCGACTATTTTTTTGTGCGCAAGGTTATGTTTATGCGCTATGCGCAGGGTTATATTGTGCTACCCGGCGGTTTCGGAACCCTGGATGAGCTTTTCGAGGCCATCACTCTTATCCAGACCCACAAACTCGTAAGCTTCCCTATCGTCATGGTGGGCCGCGAATATTGGGATGGTCTGATTACATGGATTAAGGAGCGCTTGCTC